>JAYVWD010000610.1:0-8132 GCA_043786345.1 Pseudomonadota bacterium | reverse complement strand
CCTCGTCGGTCGTGACGCCGTAGCTGCGCAGGAAGTCGCGCACCGCGGCCGCGGTCATCGCCTCGACGCGCTGCGTGTGCAGCAGGTGGTTCACCCAGCGGTTGGCGTTCGGCTCGCGGACGAAGTCCCAGAGCCATTCGTGCACGACGAGGTACGACAGCTGCAGCGCGTTGTTGGCGCGCGCGTCGTCGAAGGTACTCTGGTCGTATTCGTAGAAGATCTTGAGGCCGCCGCCGTCCACGTAGTAGCTGCGGCGCACCATCTGATTCAGGTCCGGGACGAGCTTGCCGTCCTTCTGAACCTTGCAGTTGTCGTCGATCTTGCGGACGAGCGCTTCGTCGGGCAGGTCGGCCAGACCCGAGCCGGAGGCGCGCCAGACGCGGGCCTGCGCGTCGTCGGTGTTCTGAAGGAGGCTCAGGTAACTGCGCCACGAGGCCGCGAGCTCGGGGAGCTTCGCCTCGAGGATCCGCGTCGTGCGCGCGGTCAGCGCGTCGAAGTTGGTTTCGGTCGGGTCCTGCCCGGTGCCGAGGTGCGTGTCGTAGGTGACGACGTAGTCGAGCGCGAATTCGCCCGTGAAGTTGCTGCCGCCGGCGCCGCGGCAACGGAGGAAGTCGCCGCCGTTCTCGATGATGACGCCGCCGCTGCCGGTCATCAGACGGGAGGAGCTCGGAGCCGGCGTGCACGAGGCGAGCAGCGCGACCGGGATGACGAGGCGGCGAAGGTTCATATGGTCCTCTAGATTCTCAAGGGTTTTGAAGTGTTACGGAGCAAACGAGCGGATCCGCGGGGCCCGAGCCGCCGCCGATCACGATCATGGCCGGGATGAATTCGAAGACCCAGTGTCCGGCGCCGTCGTGCCGCTCGAAGTGCGCATCGTCGAAGGCGGAGTGGCCGGAGCCGGTGTACACGGAGGTCCAGTTCACGACGACTTTGGCGCCGTAGTTGTTCAAGGGAATTTCGGCGATCAGGCCGCCGGGCGCCTCGACGGCGAGCTCGCCTTGGAAATGGCCGTCGGCCGAGCCGAGCGGGTAGTCGCAATGGACGCCGCCGATCAGGCCCGCCCGCGGCACGTCGAGGCTGACCCGGCGCGAGCCGTTGCCCGTCGCCGTAAAGGTCCGGTCCGCGAGTTCCACGGCCTCAAAGGCCCGGCCGATCCGGCCCAAGGTGCCGCCCAGGTTCGAATCGGGCACGCTCGTCGAGAGGTTGCAGATGGCTTCCCAGACGAAGCCCGTCTCCTTGAGGCGCGACGCCATCAGCTCGGCGCAGCCCATGTCTTTCACCTCGAGGCCGCCGTAGTACTTGGCGCGATTGTAGCTGTCGATCTGCTGATTGCGCAGGCCGATCAGGTCGTGGAAATTGGCGCCGCTCGTGTCGGCGCGCTGCTCGACGTAAGTTTTCCGCAGCGCCAAAAGCGCGGCGGCCGCGGCATTCCGCTCGGTTTCGAGCTGGATCGCGTGCGCCCGATCGACGCCAAGCTGCTCCAGGTCGGCGGCGTCGCCGCGGTTGTCGGCGAGGTCGGCCTCGAGGCGGCCGATCTGGTCGCGGACGTCGGTGAGCTTGAGTGAGGCGGCGTCGACGGCGCGCGAGGCGGCATCGACCTGCTCGGCGGTGACGGGGGTCGTGCCCGTGGGCACTTGAGAGTTGACCAGCTCGAACAGGCGCGTGTCGACCTGTTGGAGCTTGATCCAGGCTTCCTGGGCGTCCTGCTCGAAGAGGGGAAACGCCGTCGCGAACTTGGTCGGGAGCAGCGCGAAGAACTTGCCTGCCGGCGCCGACGACGGGTGGTCCTTGCAGTGCCCGTGGTCGTGGACCGCCGACATCCGGTCGCATTCCATACGGTGAACGCGGTCGTTCTCGACGTAAAGAAGGTAGGTGCCGTTGCCGGAGGGGTCGAGCCCGTAGCCGGCGATCTCGGCGCGAACCGGGGTGGCGGCGGCGCCAGCGGCTAAAGCGAGGCCCGTTGAAATGACGTAGGTCCTGATAGTCATAAAACTCCTCGCGTGACGTGCCCGATACCCTCCTGGTCCGGCGCAGTCAACGGAACTCGTTCAAGTTATGGATGGCTCGGGGCGTTTTCTAATCACCGCCGGTGAAGCTGCCGTGGAAGGCCGCTCCATAGGCTGGATCGAGGAAAAACCGGGCATAGGGGAAGAGCAGGGCGCGCTGGCAGCTCGCACCAGACTCCGGGACGACGCCCTCGGCGATCACGAGCTCGAGGTCGCCCTGGGTCTGGAGCGCGACTTTGGCGCCGTCGTCTTTGAGTTCGGTGGAGAAATGGCCGTCGGCGCCCTTGGTCAGGACGGTCCAGTCGGAGACGAAGGCCTTCACGCGCCGATCATAGGCGCGCAGGCGCAGGCCGCCGGCGAGTGCCACGAGGCTTTGCGGCCAGGTGAAGGCGAATTTGAGGCTGCCGGGCGCGCGGTCGACCCGGAAGTCGTGGGCGGCGTCGCCGAGCTCCAGGTTCTGGAGCGCGCCGTTGCCGGCGAGGCAGGCCTCGCGCGGGTCGCCTTGGAACAGCGTCAGGTCGAGGTCGCCCGTCAGACGCGGTGCCGCAGGGACTCCGGGGACGGAGCAGCGCTCAGACTCGGAATGGCCGAACGGAACCGGCGCCACCAGGTCTACCGCCTCGCCGGCGGCGAGCTTCGCCTTGACGACGTCGCGCTCCGCTGGCGTCGGGAGCTGGAGCCAGGCGAGGTTGGTCGCGAGGGTGGCGCCGGTCGCCTGGAGCTTGAGGAGCGGCGAGCCCGTGCCTTCGGCGATACGGATCTCGGGGTATTTGCAGTCATTTTGCGGGTCGCGCCGGACGACGTCGGCGACGCGCCAGGTGAACGTCGTGCCGCAGGTTCCGCCGCCCGCGAATTGGCCGTAGATGCGCAGCGTCGCGCGCAGGACCGCGGGATCGGTGGCGGAAGGCCCTTGGCCGTCACAGGCCGGGAGGCCTGGCTCCGGAATCGGCGTCGGCACGGGCGTCGTACCAGGGCCGGGGTCGGGACCGGGGCTGGGGCCGGGGCCGGGGCCGGGGCCGGGGTCCGTGCCTGGCGCAGGGCCAGGCCCGACGATCACAGGCGGGTCGTCCGTCCCGGACGATGCGGGATAATCCATGGGCTTCAGCGTTTCGAGGTAGCGGACGGCGAGCAAAACCTCGACGTCGCCGCAGGCGACGGCGGCATCGCCTTCGACCGCGAGCAGGAGCCGTTGGTGCTCGCCCATACGGATCACTTCGAAAGGGTCGATGCGTTGCCACGACTCGAGCCGGCCATCGGGCGCGAGGCGGCCGGCGAACAGGCGCGCGCCGATCTGCCGGGTGTCGCACCCGACCGGGGTGACGACCAGTTTGGCGGGATAAAAAGCGCCCGCGGCCGGAGCCGCGAACGTGAAAAACGAGCGACGGCCGCTCGTCTGGCCCGCGGCCGCTGCCGGCCACACGGCGCGGTTCGCGAGGCGTCCCGAAGAGTCGAGCTCGGCGAGCGGGGCAGTACCCCCCGGCACCTCCGCCACCGGACCCTCAGGCGACCGTGCGTCCTGTCCGTCAGAGCCGTGGCCGCGGCTCGAGCAGCTCGCCTGCACGCCCGCCAAGGCGGTTGCGCAGACCAACAGCAGACCTCGGCACAGGCTCGGACGGAAGGGACGCATGATCCGGAAACTCCTGAAAAACTCCCCGGCCCCGCGCCAAGGCGGGACCGCGGGGTGCCAGACCCCGAAGGGCCCGGTTTCGTTACGGCGTGAGCTTCGTGAGGACGCTCAGGATGCGCGTTTGCGCCGTCTTGGCGAACTGCTCGGGGAGGAACACGCTGGCGTTGGCGCGCACCATGTACACCGCCTCGAGGGCGCGGCTGTACTTGCAGTCGTCACAGTTCCAGTCCATATGGTCGACGTCGACGAAGGCTCCGACGCGCCAGAGGACGGGCGAGCCGTCGATGTCCGTTTGGTACGTGTCGCAGTACCAGAAGTCGACCTTCTCCGGGTTCACGCCGAGGAAGAAGTTGTTGATCATCGGGACCGTGATCGAGTTCTTGACGCTGTTTTGGCAGGCGTTCCAGAAGCGGCTGCGGGCGTTGATGAACTCGAAGTCGCTGTCGTAGACGGCGACGGAGAGGCGCTCCTGGTCGTTCTGGTTGACGAGCTTCGTGTCGGTCGCGAGTTCGACGTGGTTGTGCGCGAGGCGGTACTCGTTCTCGGTCTTGTAGGCTTCGCGGGTCGGCGTCGAGTGGCAGTACATCAGCGCGTCGCCGGCCGGCGCGACGGTCGCGATCAGGCGGTCCCAGCTGCGGTTACACATGAACTGCGTCGCGTAGTAGGGGTCCGACTCGTTTTCCACGCGGAAGAACGACAGCATGCCGGTCGTCTTGGTGGAGGAGTACTCGGTGACGTGCAGGCCGTCCGGGACGTTCACCTGATAGGCCGAGGCGAGCAGGAGCTTCGAGGACAGGGCGCGGGCGCCGTCGGTGGCAACGGGACCGGTGACCGGGCCCGGGTGCGCGGGATCGACCGGGGTGACTGGCGTCTGGAGGTCCACCTTGAAGTGGACCGGGAGCTCGGCCGCGTACACGACCCTGCCGGTCACGGAGTCCTTGAGGACACCGCGGACGACGATGGCGTAGGCTTCGCCGTGCTTCAGGCCGGAGATGATGAAGGGCGTGCCGCCGCAGGCTTTGAACGCGTCGCCGTCGCCGACTTTGCACTCGAAGCCTTGGAGCGCGAGCTGGCCGGAGGCCATCTCGGGTCCGTCGACTTTGAAGGTGAGGGTGAGGGTGTCGGCCGAGACGGTAGCGCCGTCGGCGGGCGCGCCTTCGACCTGCGTGGCGAGCGCCTCGCTGGGGGCCTGGACGGTGCCGGGGCCGGTGGTGGGGGCCGCGTTGCCCGAGGAGGCGGCGCGGTCGCAAGCTTGGCCGAGGCCAGCGGCGAGGGTGAGGGCGACGAGGCTAACGTAACGGTGCTTGATGATCATGCGTCTGTCTCCTTGAAAAAACTGGAAAGAAACCTCAAGTGTGCCTTTTGAAGATCGTGTCGAAACGGCGGATGAAGAGGCGTTCCCGCAGCAGGAGCGAGTTGGTGCTCCAGACGGTGTACGTGATGCCCATGTTGAGGCGGCGGAGGGTCTCCGTGTAGACGGAGAAGTCGCCGTAGGCGAGCTCGAGGCGCTGGTTGACGCCGGCGAGCTCGATCTGCAGATTCTGGCTGCGCGCGGAGAGCGACGTCACGCGGGTGGAGATCTCGGTGATCTGGGTGCGGAGGCCGGCGAACTGCGCGAGGACGTGCTCGATCTGGGCGCTGACCTGCGAGATCCGGCTCTGCCAGTCCTGGATGCGCGCCATGACGATCGGCCGCATCGCGGCGATCTCCTGGTCGACGGCGTTCTGGAGGGCCTGCTCGATCATCGCGAGCTGCTCGCGGTACTCCGCGAGGTTGACCTCGTAGTTCTTGATATCGTTGCGAAGCTTCGTCAGCTCGGCGTCGAGGCCGCCGGTCTGGCGCTCGAGGGCGTCGAGCTCGGCGCGGGCATCGGCCAGGTCGCGCTCGATCAGGGCGATCGCGTCCTGGATCTGGCGGGCTTCGGCGGTCAGGTCGCGGATCGTCGCGGAAAGGCCGCCGTCCAGCTCGCCCTTGAAGGCCTCATAAGGCATCGACACGAGCTCGGAGGAGCATTGGTTGCGGTTGAACTCCGTCGCATCGACGCAGCGGCCGCGGAAGATGTTGCCGTTGTTCGTCCAATACAGGCTGTTCACCAGGTCGCCGCCGTCGTCCGGCAGGTCGGTGGCGATATTGTCCGCGTGCGAAGCCGCCCGAGTCGAAGGGCCTTCGTTGCGGCAAGCCTGGGGAATCAAGGTGAGCGAGGCGATGAGGCTGACGAGGGTCACAATGCGCATGGCTTGGCACCTTTCCAGAGGTTTTCGCGCATGAAGGGTCGAACGCGGCGATCATGCGGGCAAACGCCCGAGGTCGCACGGACGAGCCGCCCTGACGGGCCGATAGTGTTCACAGTCAGTGCTCAAACCCGGGTCCGGGGTTGACCGCCCGGCGGACGATTGGCTAATGACCGGGCTCCAACCGATGATTGATGGAGATGAAGGTAAAGAGCCGCAGCGACGCCTGGGGCGAGCTCACCCGGAACGGCTTCGCCGGGCGGCCGTCGCTCCGGACCTGGGACGTCTCCTACCACTACCTGACCGCCCCCGAAGGGCCCCTGCCGAGCCCCTTCGAGCCGCTGAATTGTGCCCTGATCTTCGCGCGTAAGGCAGCTTGAGGGAAGAAAAGGCTCAAGAAAAGGCTCATTGAAACCGATAGGTTGGAGCGAGGCAAGACTTGCCTCATGATATTCTCGCGAGTTTTCGCTATAACTGATGTATATGATGCGTATTGATTACACACAAAAAAGGTCTGAATGAACGTTCGTACACCCCCTAGTCGGGGCAGGCGCTCCAATTTTCGCCGCTCCCGCTCCCGCTCCAGAAAACGCTTCGCTGCAAGATTCTCTATCCGCTGGCTCCCCTCTTTCTTCCTTCTTGCCGCATTCTCCCTCAAACACTGGTTCCTCAAGGTCATCGGTATCCGGAAGCTCGCGCGCCGTGACGGCCGCCGTGAGCACATCTACGTCGATGCCAGCTTTCATGAAGGCGGCGGCGGCGGTATCGGCGTCTGGGTTCCGCGCCGGGGCATCGCCTTCGCGCTGAGCTGCGACGCCAAGACCAGCATGGAAGCCGAGATCCTGGCCCTCCTCGCCGGGACGATGGCGGCCAAGCGGCTCCAGATCGAGCGCCCCCTGATCTTCTCGGACTGCAAGTCCGCGGTGCGCACGGCGACGCTCCACATGAATCTGTCGAAGGCCCAGGGCTTCCGCCAGAAGCTGGCCGAGATGGTGCGGCTCTCCCGCGAGCACCGCGCCTTCCGGCACGTGTTCGACTCCCTGCACAGCCTCGGCGGCACCATGGCCTGGCAGCCCCGCGAGCAAAACCGGGAAGCGGACCTCGCGAGCAACATCGGCTCCCGGGTCGGCAACATGGGCATCGTGCTCTCCGGCGCCAAGAACCGGAACCACGCCCTGAACGACGTGCTCTCCCTCGCGCCAAACGAAGACTGGACCGAAGAGAGCGTCGTCCGCGGCTTGGTCTACCGGAAGTACCGGGGCGGCACGCGGACCGTGAGCATGGCGAAGACCCGCATCGCCACCAGCCGCACGTTCCACCGGAGCGCCCGCGGCCTGATCAACCGACTGTCCGCCGAAGTCGCCTGATCGCTCCCCGCCTGGCGACCAGTCAGGTGTGGCTCAGGATCCCGAGCAGCTCGTCCGAGCTCATCGCGGTGCCGGGCCGCCCCCCGGCGAGCAGCTTCTCGACCAGCTCGCGCTTGGTGGCGTGGAGCTGCAGGATCTTCTCCTCCACCGTCCCCGCCGCGACGAAGCGGTAAACCGTCAGGGGTTTGGTCTGTCCCATGCGGTGGGCGCGGTCGGTCGCCTGGTCCTCGACCGCGGGGTTCCACCACGGGTCCATGTGCAGGACGTAGTCGGCCTGGGTCAGCGTCAGGCCCGTCCCGCCGGCCTTCACCGAGATCAGGAAGAAGTCGGCGTCGCCGGCCTGGAAGCGCTGGACCAGCTCGGCGCGCTGGGCTTGGGCCACGGCCCCGTCGAGGTAGAGGAAGGACGCCCCGAGCAGCCGCAGCGCGTCGCCGAGCAGCGCCAGGTGGCTCGTGAACTGCGAGAAAACGAGCGCCCGGTGGCCGTTCTCCTTGAGCCCGCGGCAGATATCGACGAAGGCCGTGAGCTTCGCCGAGGGCCCGGTCCAATCGGGGTCGAAGAGCCGCGGGTGGCAGGCGATCTGCCGGAGCTTGGTGAGGGCCGCGAGCACGGCCATCCGGGAGTCGGGCCCGGCGCCGGTTTCCTCGGCCTTTTTGGCCTTCACCTCCAGGTCGCGCATGGCGCTGATGCGCACGGCGTCGTAGATCTGGCGCTCGTCCGCGCCGAGCTCGACGGTGACGTCGATCTCGGTCTTGGGCGGGAGCTCCAACAGGTGGTCCTCCTTCATCCGCCGCAGGATGAAGGGCTTGAGCCGGGTCTCGAGCGCGCTCCGCGCCCCTTCCATGTCGAAGCGCTCGATCGGGACGGCGTAGCTCTTTTTGAAGGCTTCCCAGGGCCCGAG
>JAYVWD010000609.1:0-3131 GCA_043786345.1 Pseudomonadota bacterium | reverse complement strand
GACCTCGCGATCCCGGACGGGAGCGTCTGGCAGGCGAACGACGACGCGCGCGCCTTCCGCCGCGGCGGCGGGCTCGGCGACGACGGCGCCTTGCTCCTCGCGCCCCTCGACGGGGCCGGCAGCGCTTTACGCTTGACGAGCGTCGACCACAAGTACCACTGGATCTATCAGGGTACCTTCGCCGACGCCCAGCCGCTGCTCGTCGCCGACGTCGGCAACACGAGCACCAAGCTCGCCTTTCTGTCGCCCGCCAACGCGGCGAAGGCCGGCGCGGCCCGCCCCTTCGGCGACGCCGACGACGACGCGCTCGGCGCCGAGCTCGCGCGGCTGGCGGACGCGTTGCCGGCGCGCGGCTGGCCGGTTCATGTGCTTTCGGTCAATCCGCGCCGCCTGGCTCGCCTGGCCGAGCTGGCGGCGGGCGTGGGCCTCGCCGTCGTCCAGGTCCCCAAGCGCAACGTGCGCCGGCGCGGCGAGCACTACCGCCTGGACGAGCTGGGGCTCGACCGCCTCGCGTTGATCGAGGGCTGGCTCGGCGACCATTCCTGCCCGGGCGTAACCGGCATTCTGGTCTCGGCCGGCACCGCCACGACCGTCGACCTGGTCGACGCCGACGGCACGCACCGGGGCGGCTTGATCATGCCGGGCCTGCAGACGGCGCTCGATTCCCTGCACGCCGCGACCGGTCTGCTGCCGAAGCTCGACCTGCGCGCCGCGTCGCCCGCCGACGCGCCCGGCTCCGGCACCCGCGCCGCGATGGCGAACGGCGCGCTGATCGCCGCGATCGGCGCCGTTCTGCACGTGGCGCGCACCGCGAGAAACCCGCGCCTGATCCTGACGGGCGGCTTCGCGCCGCTGCTCGCGCCCCATCTGCCGGGCGCCCGCGTCGTCCCCGACCTGGCCTTGCGTGGGGCCCAAATCCTCACTCTCGGCGGGAACTTGCGGGAGGGGGGCGGGTGAAGATCCTGCTGCGGCTGACCTCGGACGTCACGACCAAATCCGACAAAGTCCGCGCCAAATTCGTCGGCCGCATGATCCGCAATATCACCGCCGCGTTCGACGCGACCGGCATCGAGGCGGTGATCGAGCGCCAATGGAGCCGCCTCTTCATCGTCACCGACGACGAGCGCGCGCTCGACGTCCTGGGCCGGATCTTCGGCCTAAGCTCCTTCTCGCCGGTGGACCGCGAGTGCGCGGCGGAAGCTGCCGAGATCGTGCGGGTCAGTCTCGAGGTCTTCGCCCCGGTCGTCTACGGGAAGACCTTCGCCGTCCGCGTGAAGCGGACCGGCTCGCACCCGTACACCTCGGTCGATCTGGCGCGGCTGATCGGGGCGGCGCTCCACCCCGGCGCCGCCGGGGTCGATCTGAAAAACCCGCAGGTCGAGGTCAGCGTCGAGGTGCGCAACGGCCAGGCCTACCTCTACAGCCGTCGCGAGCGCGGCGCCGGCGGGTTGCCGCTCGGCGCGAGCGGCCGCATCCTCGTCCTGATGTCGGGCGGCTTCGACTCGGCCGTCGCCGCCTGGCTCATGCAAAAACGCGGGCTCGAGGTCGACTACCTCTTTTGCAACCTCGCCGGCGGCGCCTACGAGCGCTCGGTCCTCGGGATCGCCAAGTTCCTCCAGCTGGCCTGGTCGCACGGCTCCCGGTCCAACATGCACGTCGCCGACTTCCAGCCGGTGGTCGCGCACATCCGCGCGGTCGTCCGCCCGGCCTTCGCCCAGGTCGTACTCAAGCGCCTCTTCTACCGCGCCGCCGAGCAGGTCGCCGCGAGCATCGGCGCCATCGCCGTCGTCACCGGGGAGTGCATCGGCCAGGTCTCGTCCCAGACTCTGCAGAACCTGGTCGCCATTCAGGCCGCAACGACCCTGCCGGTTTTCCGCCCGGTGGTGGGCTTCGACAAGGAGGAGATCACCGCGCTGGCGCGGCGCATTGGCACCTTCGACCTGTGCGCAGCCGTCCAGGAATACTGCCAGCTCGTCCCCGACCGGCCGGTGACCTCCTGCCGGAAGGACCGCCTCGACCACGAAGAGGGGCGGGTGGACAGGACGGTCCTCGCGCACGCCGTCGAGACCCGTCGCGTCCTGAATTTGCCCGAGCTCACCGAGGCGGAGCTGGCTTCGGGCTATATTTTCGCGGATGCGATCCCGACCGACGCCGTGGTCATCGACTGCCGGGAGGCCGTTCACTTCGAGTCCTGGCACCATCCGGGGGCGCTCAACTGCGAGCTCCACGAGCTAATGCTCAGCTTCCGGAAGCTCGATAAGGCGCGGACCTACCTCCTGTACTGCCCGGTCGGCCTTCAGAGCGCCGTGGCGGCCGAGGCGATGCAAAAGGCCGGCTGGCAGGCATACTCGCTGCGCGGCGGCATGCGGTCTCTCCGGCTCGGGAGTCCTTCGCTCGCGTGAAAACGGGGCGCTCCAAATAAAGAGAAGCCCATCTCGAAGAGACGGGCTTCCATCTGCGGAGAAGATAAACCTTGGTGAAAAGAGTTGTCGCTCTTCGTCTGGCCGTGGGCTTTGACCCCCGCGTCTGGACGCTTCCCGAACCCGGGGAGCCACCGAGGTCGATTGTATCAGACTGCGCGGGATCTGCGGCAGCGTGAAAATCGGAGTTATATAAGAGGGTTCTCACGATTCTCAAGGGACGGTTTCAAAAGGAGATTATAGCGGACGAGCCAAGAGAACGCCTTGTTCCACAAAGCCCTTGACCGCTGCCGGGGTCCATGATCCCGGGAGGGGCTCGCCGGCCCGGTCGCCCGCCGCGGCGACCGTCAGGTAGTTCCCGGTTAGGCCGCGGCGCCGGCCCTGGGCATCGACGTCCTTTTCCCAGACGACCCCGAGCGTGCGGCCGATGAACTGGCGCGCATAAGCCGCGGCGAGCGCGGTCGACTCGGCGCGCAGGCGGGCCGCCCGCTCCTTCACGATGTCGCCGCTCAGATGACCCGGCATCCGCATCGCCGCCGTGTTCGGCCGGGCGGAGTAAGGGAACACGTGGAGGTACGACAGGCCGAGCGCGCGCACGAGCGCGGTCGTCTCGGCGTGCTCCGCCGCGGTCTCGGACGGGAAGCCCGGGATGACGTCGGCGCCGATGCTCGCCGCCGGGAACCGGGCGCGAAAGCGCCCCACGGCGTCGGC
>JAYVWD010000608.1:0-1868 GCA_043786345.1 Pseudomonadota bacterium | reverse complement strand
CGAAGAACGAAAACGCCTTGGTCGAGCTCGCGATGATCAACCTGCTCGACTTGAAGCAGCCCGACCAGGCGATCAACTACTTGCAGCGCGTCGCCGAGGTCAACCCGCGCAACCAGGTCGTGATGTCCGAGCTCGTGAGCCTCTATGAAGAGGAAAACCGCCTCGACGAAGGCCTGGCCTTCCTCCAAGAGGTCCACAACAAGGACCCGCAGAACACGCCGGACATCGCCTACGGTATCGGCGAGATCATGACGATGTCGGGCCGGGACGCGGACGCCGTCCCCTACCTCGAGCGCGCCACCCAGTCGCCCGAAAACGGCGTGCGCGCTTACCGCGAGCTGGCCGAGGCCTACGCGCGGAACGGCGACAGCGAGCACGCGCTCGACTCGTACACGAAGGCCGTCTCCGCCCAGGAGAAGGACATCCAGGACAAGCAGTCGAAGGGCCTGCCGACGACCTTCGCCGTCGAGCGCCTGAACTACACGAAGCTCGACATGGCGCGCGAGCAGCTGCGCAACGGCGAGGCCGAAAAGGCCCAGCAGCTCCTCGACGAGGTCAGCTCGATGATGCCGAACGACGAGGGCGTCATGGCGCTGCAGGACTCGATCAACAAGAAGCGCGCCGGCTAAAGGCCCTCCGTCGCGCCCCCACTCGCCGGCTCCCGGGGATCCCGGCGCTATGGCGGGCAGGCGCTTACCCGCAGGTTTCGAGCCGGAGCCACTGGAAGCGCGTGTCCTTGCCCATGATCACGGGCAGGTCCCACTTGAGGTCCGCGCCGCTCTTGCACTCGCCCATCTGGGGTCTTGCAGCCGGCGAGCAGCAATAGCGGCGCCAGGTACTTCAGCATGGGGTGTCTCTTCGCGCCTGGGGTTTCCGGAAATTATTCCAGGATAGGCCCGCCTTTGCAACGAGCTGCGGCCCCCGCTCCAGTTTTGGCCAGGGCTTGCCGATAACGAGGCATGAATACCACGATCCTCCTCTCGAGCCTCCTAGTCCTGGGCCTGGCCGCGGCCTGCGAAGGCGGCTCGTTTTCCGGCGACACGGGCAAGGCGCCGCCCAAGGGCGCGAACGCGAAGCCCGCGAATACCACGGGAAATCCCGGTGCACCGACGGCGGGCGGCAACCCCGCGGGCGGGACCGCCGGCGGGAACCCGGGCGACGGCACGACCGTGAACAGTACGGGCGACAGCACCGGCAGCACCACGGGCGGTATCGGCGCCGGCGGCACCGGCGCGGGCACGCCCGGCGACGGCTCGCCGGATATTCCGACCGACTGCACTTCGACCGGCGTGACCCAGGCCAACCTGCTCACCAAAGACCTGACGAACTACGCCACCAACGTCGTCGAATACGAGGTCTACCTCACCGACTGCGACGGCAAGATCAAAACCCTGAACTCCGAATTCATGTCGTTCGACGTCAATGCGACGGCCGCCGGCATCGGCAAGGGCATCGGCCTGAGCTACGAGATCTCCGACTCCAAGTCGGGCGGCTCGCTGGCGAACGGCACGCTCGCCGAGATCAACGGCACGGACCTCTTCGGGAACGCCGGCTCGCAGTATTACCACTACCAGACCGAGCAGCCGGTGAAGGTGACCTCGGGCTCGCAGAGCTTCAAGCTTCGAATCACCCTGCCGGCCGCCTGCTGCACCCGGCCCGAGACGGGGGATCCCGCCGGGGACCAGCTCATCGACAGCTTCCTCAAGCTCGGGAAAGCCGCGCCGGTCAAGAAGGTCGTCCATTTCAAGGGCGCGCTGCCGCCCCCGAACTGAAAGTCTGTCGAGAAATGGTCGGATGCTAGGCGCCTACCGGAGCCGAAACCGGAGTTTACGTCGCGTAAATGAGGATTTCGGCGATGGTCGGCAACG
>JAYVWD010000607.1:0-2069 GCA_043786345.1 Pseudomonadota bacterium | reverse complement strand
CGGGCTCGCCGTGGCCGTCGTCGTCCTCGGGCTGGTCCTGGCCACGCGGCAGATCGGGTTCGGCGGCGATCCCCGCTTGAGCCTCGGCCTCGGCTATGGAAATGACGGCCGCTTCTACGGGCTGATGACCGAGCACTGCGGGTCGAGCCAGCTCGAGATCGCGGCGCCGTTCGGCTACCGGTTTCTGTTGCTCATGCTGGTCCACGACTCCGGGCTCGATACCTTCCTCGGCTTTCAGCTCATCGCGGTCCTGAGCTTCGCCGGAAGCCTCGTTCTCGTCGCCCGGATCGCGGTTCAGATCGCGTTCACGGAGGTCTTCCTACCGTGGTCCGCGTCTTTTTCGTTCTATCGGGCCCGCTACTCCGAGGCCGGGAGCGGGTACGTGTGGATCGCCTTGAGCGTCTGGACCTTGCTCGCCGCCGTCGGGCTGCTCCTTCGGGATCGCCCGGCAAAGGCCGGGGTATCGGCGTAAAAACCTTCCGGGAATTCGCCGCATGCCAAGCCCGGCAGGAGCTGCCCGTCTCGCCCTCCGCTGATGCTGCCGATACCGGAGCCATGGAGTCACTTGCGAAAAAAAGGCGAAATATCGCCAGACCGGGCACCCTTCGCTTAGATCCCGACGGGCCGTTTCGCACGCTCCGTGCTGCCCCCAGGGCTCAAAGTCTGTCGAGAAATGGTCGGATGCTAGGCGTCGACCGGGCGGAAACCGGAGTTTAGGTCGCGTAAATGATTTCCGCCCGGTCGGCAACGACGCAGACGGCCGTTTATCGACAGACTTTCAGTGCAGCGAAAGGTCTCGCAAGGCCTGCACCTTCGCGTAGTCGATCGGCGCCCCTTCGCCCGGGGCGCTCAGGACCCTCCACAGGAAGTCGGGCCGCTTGTCCCCGGTCCACTCGCCGCCGAGGATCATGTCGTTGGCTCCGAGCTCGAGGCTGTACTTGTACCGATAGGTCGTCGGATTGCGCGTCACCGCGACGAAGTCGGGGTCGGCGTAGTCCACCAGCTCGAGCGCCAGGTCGACGTCGACCAGCTTGGTGGTGCCCGGCGCGCGATAGCTGCGCGTGGCGTCCTCGTCCGTCAGCGGGCGGGGGCTCGAATATTGGAAGGCGTAGCCCGAAACGGGGTAATTCCACACCTCCGAGGTCGCCGAGCCGTCCACGATGAACGTGCCCCCTTGCGTCCCGACGATGCTGCCGAGCGCCAGGTGGAGCGACGCCGGGTTCACGTCGCGGCAGGCGGAGTCGATGATGCGGCCGTTCGCGTCGCGCGCCGGATGCTCGTCGTTGCAGCGCCCGCCGATCGCGGCCGACCGCTGCGCGTTCACGTTCGAATAGGAATAGGCCAGGAGCGCCGAGAGGTCGCCGGCGTAGAAGATCAGCTGGCGCCCGTCGGCCAGGGTGACCTTCGCCTCGGCGCCCGGCCCGGGCTCGCGCGTCGACGCCGCCGCCCAGCCGTGACAGATACCGTGCCAGTGCGGCACGTCGGTGCCGTGCACGTCGCCGCGGACGCTGGCCTTCACCTTGCGCGTCAAGGGGAAGTCGGTCGCGCCGGTATAGAGGTCGAATTTCTCCGCCGGCGACAGCTCGGCCAGCTGGTCTTCCGAAAGCGCCGCGGCCTGCGCCGGCGTCATCACGTCGAAAAGAAAGCTGCTATACGTCGGCCCATCCGTCCACGACTGCCAGCGGTAGCTGATGCCGCCGACCCAGGTCAGCCAGCCGTCGCCGCTCCAGAGCGTCCCGTCGTCGGCGTGCGCCCGCCCGCGCGTCGGAACGTCCTGGTAGCGCGCGCTGGCGATGCCGAGCCGCCCCGGGTTGTTGAGCCCGTTCCACGCCTCCTTGACGGCGCCGCCCGTCGAGGTGGGGCCGCAGCCGGTACTTAATGCCGAAAGAATCGAGGCGAGCGCAAAGAGCCGAGCGGTGTGACACAACATGGAACCCTCTCCCTTGTGCAGGTGGATGCCGTCTGGATTAGCACGCGTTCACCCGCGCGTCGATGTCACAACTATCGGACACCATTTGGGAATTTCAGACTCGTCGCGACCCGGTGGACGCGCTTGGCGGGGATTGTGT
>JAYVWD010000606.1:0-9333 GCA_043786345.1 Pseudomonadota bacterium | reverse complement strand
CGCCGGATACCGCGGACTTCCCCTTCGAGAAGAAGGGCGCGGGCGGGTCGGCGGACGACCTGGCGCGCGCCATCGAATATTTCAACAAGGCGGCCCAACGCAAGGCCGACGACGCCCTCCTGCAGCTCGGGCTCGCCTGGTGCCTCGAGGAAGCGAAGGAAAAGGCCGAGGCCATCGCGCACTACCGCAAAGCCTTGGACGCCGCCGAGAAGGGGGACGCGCCGGGACCCCGGCCGCTCGCGGCGAAGACGGCGGCGGAGCGCCTCGCGGCGCTGCTCGACCCGCAGAAGGACCAGGCCGAGGTCGCGAAGCTCCAGGCGCGCGTCAAGGAGTTGGCGAAGATCAAGATGCCGGTGTCGCCCATCCTGATTCCGCTGGGCGGCGAGGCCGCGCTGGCGTCCCTGATCGACGCGGGCGCGCACGTCCCCTTCGACCTGGACGGGAGCGGCGCGCCGCAGCGCTACGCGTGGCCGCGCCCGGGCAAGGCCGCCTTCCTCGTCTTCGATCCGGACGGCAAGGGCGTCATCCGCTCGGGGCGGGACCTCTTCGGCAACGTCACCTTCTGGGTGTTCTGGCCGACGGGCTACGAGGCGCTGGCCGCGCTCGACGACGATGCCGACGGGCTCCTGACCGGCCAGGAGCTGGCGGGGCTCGCGCTGTGGAGCGACGCGAACGCGGACGGCGTCAGCGAGCCGGGCGAAGTCCTGCCGCTGGCGGCCTGCGGCGTCGCCGCGCTTTCCGTCCGCTACGAGGTCGCCGACGGGACGCCGTGGAGCCCGCGGGGCGTCCGCTTCCGCGACGGCGCCGTGCGGCCGACATACGACTGGATCGCGCGGTGAGCGCCGGCTTCGCCGAAGCCCGGGCGACGCGCGCCACGCGGCGCGCGCCCCTGCTCGCCGCGATGACCGGGCTCGAGGAGCGCGGCGTCTCGTGCGCCTCGTGCAAGGGCACCTGCTGCACCTTCGTCGCCAACTCCATGCAGATCACGCCGCTCGAGGCGGTCGACCTCTACCTTCATCTGGACGACACGCGGGAATTCACCGCGGCGCTGACGGCGCGGCTCGACGAGGCGGTCGCCCGGTTCGCGCTCGACCGGCCGGCGGCGGGCGACGGCAGGCGGGCATTCTCGCGCCGCCGCTACACCTGCCCGTTCTTCGGGGCGAAGGCGCTCGGCTGCCCGCTGCCGCGCGCGGCGAAGCCCTATGGCTGCCTCGCCTTCAACGCCCGCAGCGCCGGGGTCGGCGACGGCGAGGACTGCGCGTCGGATACGGCGACGCTCGCCGGGCGCGAGTCGGCCCCCGAGGACGCGCTCAATGCGGCGCTGAAAGCCGAGCTCGGGCTCGGCTGGGACAAAGAGTCGATTCCGGTTGCGCTGCTGGCCCTGCGCGCCCGGCTCGGTTAGCCAGACCCGGGACCCGGGGTCAGGGCATTGCGAGGGCGGGGCGAAGGCAGTCGATATGATGGGACTCGGAGCAGGGCCAGTTGGCCGCGCCCCCGTTAAAGGCCGCCTCCGAGCAGGCCGACAGGAGCGAGGGGCCGAACAAGACGACGAAAAGGCGGGGCATAGGCAGATCCCTCAATGTGAGATGGGATCGACACTTAGACCCACGGCTTTACGAACGTCCTTGCAACCAGTCAATTTAGCTGGGGTTTTTAGAGGCAGTCGCGCCCACTTAGAGCGGGGACGCGTTAAGAACTTCGGGCAAGCCGAGCTCGGTCGCGTGCGGCGCCTGCCGGAAGTCGAGCTGCACCGCGCGCAGGGCGATCCCCGCCCCGGCCGCATTCGGGACCGATGCGCCATAGAGCGAATCGCCTAGGACCGGATAACCGTGCCGCGCGAGGTCGAAGCGCAATTGGTGAGAGCGGCCGGTCACCGGCTCGACTTCCCAGAGCTGGGCGGACGGTCCGCTTTCCAAAAGTCGGGACCCGAGCCAGCGCGCGCGCGTCTCCGACGGCTTGCCGTGCGGGGCGATGAAGGCCCGTTTCTTTCCCTTGGCGAGGAGTCCCGTCCAGACCGCTTCGGCGACTGGCGGCGGCGCGCCCTCGGTCAGAGCCTGATAGATCTTGTGGACGGTGCGCAGCTCGAACCAGGCGCAGGCCTTGCGGTGGGCGTCGGGCGAGCGGGCAAAGAGCAGAAGCCCTGAGACTTCGAGGTCGAGCCGGTGCACGGGCCACAAACGCCCGCCCAGCTGGGCCTCCAGCGCCGGGCCGACGCAAGGCCTGGGATCGTCGCGGCCCATACGGCTCGGCACGCTGAGCCACGCGGCCGGCTTGTCCGCCACGACCACGGCGTCGTTCTGGAAGAGAATCGTGAGTTGCGGAGCGCCGTGCACTATAATCCCAATATCCATATTGACATAGCAAAACCTGGCCATCACGAACGGGGCCTCGCGCCATGCTACAGAAAACCTGCGGCGCCTGCCAGCGGACCTATACGGCCGAAGGCGACTTCCTAAGCGGAACCTCGCGCTGGCGCATTTGCTCCCAGAGCCTCCTGTGGTTCAACTGCTCGTGCGGCTCGACGCTCGTCATGAAGAAGGGCAGCTACCCCTGGTATTCGCCGGAAAACGCGCTCGGGAAAGCGGCACTCGGGGTCTTTAACAGCCTGGCGAACAAAGACCACATCCCCCACGTCCCCTCCGTCGTCATGCAGATCACACGGCTGCTCGAGGAGGTCGAGCTCGACACGGCCAAGGTCGCGCGGCTCCTGCGCGGCGAGCCCGTCATCAGCGCGTTCCTGATCGCCTCGGCGAACAACCTCAAGAACCGCCAAGGCGCGACGATCACGAACATCGAGCACGCGGTCGTCTACGTCGGCCGGAAAACTCTGAAGGAGCTGGTACAGCTCTCGGGGCTCGCCTCCTTCGAGACGAAGGCGGCGCTCTACCCGGCCAAGCGCTTCTGGCGGGAGGCGCAGCTCGCCGGCTTCGCCACCGAGCAGGTCGCCCGCGACTTCGCGCCCGAGGTGGAGGGCGACCTCGCGTTCCTCGCCGGGAGCCTCGCCAACATCGGGAAGCTCCTCGGCGCGATCATCCTGCCGGCCCAAGTGGATGCGGTCGTCGCGAAGCAGGTGGACCCGAAGACCGTCGCGAACTGGCGGTGCCACGAGCCGGCGGCGACGGACCACACGATCCTCGGCGAAATCGCCGCGGTGCTCTGGGGTCTGCCGGATTTCGTGCGCGACGCGTGCGCGCGCCACCACGACCTCACCAAGCTCTTCCGCCCGACGGGGCCGCGGTCGGCGCCGACGCTCACCGACGTGACGGCGGTCGGCGTGCAGCTCGCGCACTGGGTCGACCTCGAGGCCTACCAGGTGCAGACGGACATCCTCGACGCGTTCCGCGCGCGCGTCGGCCTGCCCGAGCCGGAGCTCGACCGGTTCGCCGCCGAGCTGACGCTGCGGGCCCGATCCCTGCAGCTCTGAAGAGCCTTCAGGGGCAGGTGGCGTTCTCGCCGAACGCCAGGGCCTCGATCTTGCGCAGGTACTGCGGGATCATGTGGTCGCCGGCCCAATTGCGCCAAGCCTCGACCGGGAGCTTAACCGTGTACTGGGGCACCTTGTCCATGCGGTCCTGGAACTCGGAGCTGCCCTCGAGCCAGAGCTCCTGGTCGTCCGCCTCGCCGTCGCCGGTCAGGTAGCGGGTGCGGCTCACGTGCTTCCACTTGTCGAGCATCCCGTTCATCGAGGAGCTGTTGAAGAGGCTGGTGAAGCCCAGCGCGGGCGGCACGCGCGCCACGATGTCGTTGTGGTTCATGAAGCGCTGGAGGTTGCCCTCGTTGCCCTGGCCTTTGAGGCCGCGCTGAAAGGCGAGGACGCGGAAGTCGTGGACGAAGCCGTAGTTGCCGACGCGCGGCGAGCCGAAGGTGTAGAGGCCGTGCACGTTCATGCCCATTTTGAGCAGTCGGTACGCGGCGATGGTCGCGAGGGCGCCGCCCAGGCTGTGGCCCGTGAGCCAGATCGGCTTCTGCCACGAGCCCCAGTTCTGGTCGAGGAACTCGAAGAGCTGGTCACGCTTCGCCGGGTCGTTCTTGTAGCCGACCCAGGTCTTGAGGAAATTTTGTTTACCAGGCAGCGGGATCTGCCATTCGGCGAGCGCCTTGAGGCCGACCGCGGCGCCCTGGACGTCGCCGGCCACGAGCTTGTCGCCGAGCTCGTCGAGGCGTTTTTGCTTCGCCGCCTTCTCGATGGGGCGCTCCTGGGCGTAGAGCTCCTTGGCGCGCTTCTCGATGGACGGCCAGACGATGTCGAGCGCGTAGTAGAAGCCCTTATGGACGTTGATCTGAACCTGGTCCGCCCCCTGGCCGACGGCCTCGCCCGAATAGGGATCGACCGCGGTGACGCCGAGGGATTCGACGCCGCCGCGGTTCAGGTCGGCCTGACTCAGGTAAATGTCGCTCATGATGTCGCCGATCTCGGACGGCACGGAGCCGCGGAACGACAGGACCGCGCCCTCGGCCGACTCGGCCCAGAAGGCCTGGGTGCTCGCCCAACGGTAGTTCAAGCCGGTCCTCAGGAAGTTCCGGCGGATGCCGTCCTCGTCGAGGAAGAACAGGTGGTCGGGGGCGGCGGCGTCGGGCGAGTCCTTGAACCCCAAGCGCCCGAGCTCCGTCAGGACCACGTCCTTGGTCACGTATGCGTGCGACGACAGCGCCGCGAGCCAGTAGGCGTTGGGAAGCGAGAGCTGGCGCGCGGCGAAGTCGAAGCCCTTGCCCGCCGGGTCGAAGAACTTGCGGCCTCCCGTGCAGACCTGGAGGGCGCTCGAGCCGGCCTCGCGGAGCTGCGCGCCGCTTTGGGCGCCGGACAAGGCGCCCGGCGTGCGGCACCCGGAAAGGGCGAGGACGAGAGCGGCGGCGGCAACGATGGCGTCAGGAAGCTTTGGAAGTCGGGTCATCGCCGAGCGCCTTTTTCAGCAGCGCGTGCCCTTCGGTCGCACGGCCGTGGTTCATGTAGAGTTGTCCGAGCGTCATCATCAGGATCTTCTGGTCGGGCGCCGCCTCGAGGGCGCGCTCGAGCACGGCGATGCCGTGCTCGGCGCGCGGCGTCTGGGCGCAGGCCTGGGCGAGGGCCGAGACCGCCGCGGCCGGGTGCTGGTCGGAGGCGAGGCATTTCTCCAGCCAGAAGATCGCCTCCTCGAGGAGCCCGAGGCGCCGGTAGACGAGGCCTAAGCCCAACATGACCTCGAGGTCGTCGTCCTTGAGCGCGTGCGCCTTCTTGAAGAACAGGAGCGCTTCTTCGTTGGCGTGGCCGGCCCAGGCGACGTAGCCCAGCCCCTTAAAGGTGCGATCGTCGCGGTCGGAGAGCTTGAGGCTCTCGGTGAAGGCGTTTCCGGACCCCTCGATGTCGCCGAGCGTATAAAGCGCCTCGCCCTTGCGGCAGAAGATCGCGGCGCGGTCCGTCGCCGACGGGATGTTGAGCAGGAGGGCTTCCTCGCAGCGCTCGAGCGCCTCGCGCACGTCGCCGCGCTTCAGGGATTGGTCGATCGCGTCGCGAAGGCCCGGGACGTTCTGCGGCAGGTCGAAGCGGTGCAGGCGCCCGCTCATCAGGGTCCGGACCTCCTCGACGAGGAGGGAGCGGACGGAGTCGCCGCAGTGGTCGAGCTGGACCTTGCGCGCGGCGCGGCGCTTCATCGCGTCGAGGTGCGCGGCATCGGCGAGCAGCGGGGTGATCGCCGCCGCCATCGCCGTGTGGGTGTCGTCGCCGAAGACGCTGCCCGCCTCGCCGGCGAGCTCCGCGGCGATCGACCCGGCGCCGACGACGGGCGCGACGCCGCAGGCCATCGCCTCGAGCAGGTGGAGCGGCAGATCCTCGTGGAACTCCATGAGCTTCGGGCGGGGGACGAGCAGGATGTCGCTCGACGCGTAGAGGTCGACGAGGAAGGGCTCGGGGTCCTGGTGCAGGAACATCACGGACTTGCCGAGTCCCAGGTCGAAGGACTTGTACTTGAGCTCCATCGCCGCGGGGCCGCTGCCGCTGAGCAGCAGCCGGAGCCCGCGCGTACGCGCGTGGCCGCGCGAGGCGAGGAGGGCCACGGCTTTGAGCGCTTCCTCGGGCCGGTAGGCGGGGTCGAGCTCCTGCTGGAAGAGGAGGACCTGCTCGTTTTCCTCGATGCCAATGTACTTGCGGAAGCGCGCCCGCGCCTCCGGGTTCGGCTTGAACCGCAAGCTGTCGACGACCGGCGGGACGACGCGGATCGAGGCCGCCGGCACGTGGTCGAGGCGCAGCGCGGCGGCGGCCAGCTGCGAGGTCGCCCAGAAGCGGTCGGCCTTGTTGCAGATGTCGAACTGGATCGCGCGGATGTTGGCGAAGCGGTCGTAGAAAAACGGGTGGAACTCGTTCGCGACGACGCCGAGCGGCACGCCGAATTTCCGTGCGGCGCGCACGGCCTGGAAGGTGGCGAGCTTCGAGGTCTCGATGGCGAGGATCGCCGCCATGGAGGCGAGCTCCTCCTCGAGGCCCTGCATGTAGCCCGGCATGTCGGGGATGTTGTCGAAGATCCGGAGCTTGAAGCCGGTCCCGTGACGGTTGATGAGGCGGTCGTTGTGCAGCAGGAAGATGCACGGGTCGAAGGCTTCGCGCAGGGGCTCGAAGAGCTTGAGGAAGCGCGGCAGGCACCATTCCCCGACGACGATCGCGATTTTCGGCTTTGCGGTCATTTCAGTGTCCGATCAGGTTGCTGCCCGCCTTGGAGAGCTTGGCGTTGGGGGCGGCCTTGAGGGAGAATTTCTGGCGTACCGGCGTCCGGAGGCCGGGGCCTTCGACCAGGAGCCCGACGATGATTTCCTGCGAATAGAGGGTCTTTCCGCCTTCGACGGTGATGAAGACGTCCTTTTCGGCGCCGCGGTCGATCACCTCGACGGGGCGCGGCTTGGGGTCGACGATGACCTGGCTGCCGGAAAGGTTGATGAGGCGCACCTGCAGGTCGCGGGCGGGGATCTCGCCGTCGTTCTGCAGGCTCACCCGCAGCCGGGCTTTTTCCTTCGCCTCGAGGACGCCGTCGGCATGGGCGCCGGACTCGCCGACCAGCGTGACGTCGGCGCGCAGATCCGCGACGGCGCGCGCCCCGACCTGTACGAGCAGCTCGGTCCCGCCGGAGCGGGCCGGCCAGGCGTCGACCGCGACGCCGATGCGCAGGAGGAGCGGTCCCGGCTCCCAGGCCGCGGGGATGGCGACCTGGAGCGTTCCGTCCTTGGTGCTGTCGGCGTCGACGGCGCCCACCAGGACCTCTTTCGTGTCGAAGCCGGGCTGGTCGGAGCGGACGAAGACGGACACGCGCTCGACGCGTTGATTGCCGCGGTTGATCAGGCGGTATTTGACCGGGAGCGTCGCGCCGGGGAGGGTCTTGACCTCGCCCTTGTCGGCGAGCTCGATGCCGACGTCGGTCGCCTTCGTCGCGGTCGTTGTCCAGTCGACCTTGTGCTTCTGGGCGATCCAGCCGCGGGCCTCGGAGTCGAGCTTTTCCGCCACGCCGTTGATGGCGGGGCCGGCGAGCGCGAGCCAATGCGAGGCGCGGCCGGTGCCGTCGGGGAGCTTGTCGCCGTAGGTGTCGTGGATCTTGCGGATCATCGTCATCGCGAGCTCGAGCTCGACGTCGTGCTTGCGCGGCTCGTCGTCCTCGGCGCGGTCTTCGGCGAGGTAGTATGCCTTGCGGACGGGCAGGTGGAGGTTCATGCTGTCGCGCTTGGAGCCCGCCCCGCCCTCGGCATTCACCTGCTCCAGGTGGTTGTGGAGGAAGCGCTCGTTCTTGTAGCGGAAGGGGCCGAACAGGTTGTCGTTGGCCTCGGCGCGGCCCACGGGCTGGAGCCAGACGTCGGGGATGATGCCGACGTTTTGGATCGAGCGCCCCGCCGGCGTGTAGTACCGGGCGATCGTGAGCTTGAGCGCGCGCTCGCCGGGGAGCTCGAAGATCGTCTGAACGGAGCCTTTGCCGAAGCTCGGCTGGCCGATGACGACGGCGCGGCCGTGGTCCTGGAGGGCGCCGGCGACGATCTCGCTCGCCGAGGCGGAGTCGCCGTCGATGAGTACGGTCACGGGGAAGTCGACCTCGTCGACGCCGCTGCTGGCCGACTCGACCTCCTCGCGCCGGCCTTTCGTCGAGACGATGACGCCGTCCTGGAGGAAGAGGTCCGCGACCTGTACGGCCTGGTCGAGGAGGCCGCCCGGATTCGAGCGGAGGTCCAAGACCAAGCCCGGCAGGATCCCTTGGTGACGGTCGCGGAAGTGTTTGATCGCATTCAGGACTTCGCGCGAGGTGCGGCTCGCGAAGTTCTCGATGGTCAGGTGGAGAGCGGTCAGGCCGTCGCGCTCGATGTCCTCCGCCTGCACCGAGTCGACCTTGATCACCTCGCGCTTGAGCGCCAGCTCCGAAGGGCTCGTGGCGCCGTCGCGCAGCAGATGCAGCTTCACCTCGGTGCCCGGGTCGCCGCGCATGTATTCGACCAGCTCGTCGAGCGAGTAGCCGTAGGTGTCGACGCCGTCGATGCCGAGGATCCGGTCGTGCTTCCGGATTCCGGCGCGCTGCGCCGGGCTCCGGGGCAAGGGCTTGATGACCGTGAGCAGGTGCTCGCGGATGCCGACCAGCACGCCCAGGCCGCCGAACGCGCCCTCGGTGCCCTGACGGAGCTCCTTGTAGGCGTCCGGTGAAAGGAGGGCACTGTGGGCGTCGAGCTCGGCGAGCATGCTGTTGAGGAGGACGACGGCGCCGGGCGCCCCCTTCTCCGGTGTGTCGCCCGCGGCGACGTTGACGCCCGCCTCGTCGAGGGCCTGAGAGACCTGGCCGAAGGTCTCGAGCACGTCCTGATAACGCAGGGCCTCCTTCAGCGGGATGACGCGGCGCTTGCCGTCGATGTCCATCCAGATGGAGTTGCCCTCGACGCCGGCCTTGACGCGCGGATTGCTGCTCAAGGCGGAGAGGGCGGTGCTGATCAGGCTGCGATTGTCGACGCGCTCGGGGTCGACGTAGTAGCTCTGAACGATCGACAGGATCGAGTCCGTCAAGAGCGAGTCGCTCAGACGCTCGGCGGCGCCGAGGCTTTTGGCCGGCAGCGACTTGGGATCCGCGCCGGGCGCGGCGTCCACCAGGGGCGTCGGTTCGGGCGCGGTTTGCTGCCTCTTAATGAAGAGGTTGAGGCCGAGCGCGACGGCGAAGGCCGTGAGCGGCATGAGAACGAGCGCGCGCGGGCCGACCTTGCGGGTCTTTTCGTGAGGGAGCTTCATTCAACGAGATCCTTTGTGTCTGGGGATCCTATCGACGGGAAGCGCCGTCCCATTTAGAAACGGGGCACTACGGGGCGCCGGGGAATAATTTCCGGGCGGGGGAAGGGCTTGAAATCCGG
>JAYVWD010000605.1:0-3379 GCA_043786345.1 Pseudomonadota bacterium | reverse complement strand
GTCGGCCGCCCCGCGATCGAGGGGCCGACGAAGGCGTAGCGCTCGTCGAAGGTGTCGCCGGCCGGCTGGAACGCGCGCGGCATGAAGACGACGTTGAGCGGCTCGGAGTGGCTGAACAGGTCCTGCACCGAGAGCTCCGGGACGGCCCATTTCCGGCCGAACGCCCGCGCGGCGGCCTTGAACTGTAGGCGGGCCGGATGGGCGTCGTCGACGGCCGCCAGCTGCCGGCCGAGCGAAAAATATTGGTTCGCGACGTAGCTCGGGTGGACCAGCATGGCCGGGAGGCGCAGGAGTTTCACGGCGTAGCGGGCGGCGAGCACCATGTTGTCGTACCAGACCGCGTCCGGCTTCTCGGCCTCGAGCGTCGGCAGGATCTGCGGCAACACGTGCGCTGCGTCCTCCATCAGGCGGAGCGGAAAGCGCGCGATCATCTCCTGGGGCGCGGTCCCCGCCTCTTTCGCGAACATGGCGCTCGTCCGGCTGAAGAGCGAGTCGTAAGCGACGAAGCGGGCCCCGGTCGCGCCGACCGCCGAGGCGAAGTCGGGCGTCGCGAAATACACCACGTCGACGCCGCGGCGGACGAGCTCCTGCACGACGGGGAGGGTGGGGTTGATGTGGCCGTGGGCACCGAGGTTCACGACGACGAGCTTCATGGGGGGCATCTGGAGACTCCCGGAAACGGCGGCGCTGCGGGCCGCCTTTGTTCACGGGAGCTTGGCTTCAGTGGGCGTGCCGTGTCAACTGCGCGCCCACGCGAAGGGCCCGCGCACGGCGCCCGGGATCTTAGCGGGAAGGGCCGGTGCGCTGAACGGCAGCGGAGCGGAGGATTCCTGGCTGATCGGGGCGACGGGCGCGGGCCTCAATGCTGGACGTCACTTCGCGGAAGCGACGGACTTTCCTTGCGCGCTGAGGAACTTCGTCTGGACGAACTGGTTGTCGCCGATTTTCGCCCACTCCCCTTTGATCTCGACGGGAAGCTGGCTGCCGCGCGTCAGGCGGCCGACGATCTCGCCGTCCGTCCCCGGCTTCGAGCGGACGTTGAGGACCTGGGCGGCGACGTAGCGCGTGACGCGCGCCTCCTGCATCTCCTTGCTCTCGGTCTTCGCCACCTTCTCGGCGCGCTTGCGGCGCTTCGGCGGCGCGGGCTGGTCGGATGGCGCGGCCGTCGCGGTCAGCTTCGGCGGCGTCGGCAGGACCTGCGGCTTCGCCAGCGGCTTCGCGGCCGACTCGACCTTCTTCGCGGCGCCCGGGCTCGAGCCCTGCGTCGCGGCCAGCTTCGCCGCCGGCGCTTTCGCGGCCGGCGGCTGCTTTTCTTCCCCCAGGTCGCCCTTGTTGGTAGCGCACGAGTAGCCGAGCGAGGCCAAAAGGATGACGGAGGGCAGCGTGAGACAGGACACGAAATCGCGGAAATACATCGGGATTCTCCTCTATTGTGCGGACTCCGAGGCGCATGGGCGCCAGCCGCCTGACAGGAAACACCTGCGGCCGCGCGGGGGAAGGCCTTGACGAATTCTTTGAACGGCCGATTTTTGTTGAGTTATTTCGGATCGAAAAGGGAGGGCGTCGCGACCCCGTCGGCCTAAATAGACCCCGGCAGGGTGTCCGATGGGGGGTCTCAGCCTTTGCGGAGCTGGGTGAGCGAGGCGCGGACGAGGGCGCCCATCGAGTCGGCGGCGAGGAAATCCGCCGAGCCGTGGTGCTCGGCGAGCTCGGCGCCGAGCTGCCGGACGTTTTGCGCGGGCGCCAGGTCGTCGCGCTCCATGCAGCAGAGGAGCGCCTCCAGCCGGAAGTCCGACGAGCGCATGCGCTTTTTGATCAGGGTCCGCTCCTCCATCCGATACTGCTGCACTGATTCCGAGGTCAGGTTCTTCATGCCGAGCTGGATGATCGGGTTGTTCTCCTTGTAGTACTGCGGCAGGTAGACGATGCGGCGCGGCTCGTAGCTCTGCTGGTCGAAGTCGATGGGGCGGATCCGGTAGCTGTTTTCCTCGAAGTCCATGACGACGTCGATGACGAAGTTGGACGGATGCATGTCGCCGAGGAGCCGCAGAAAGCAGCGCTCGTTGAACTTCACGAACTCCTTGGCGAGGCGGACCTCGTTCAAGTTGGCGTCCATGTATTTCGCGACGAAGATGTCGCCTGGAATGCCGAAGATGTGCTCCTCGATCAGGGTCCCGTGTTCGACGAAAAACGTGAGGTCGTTCGGCGACAGCACCTGCTCGAGCTCGAGGCCGTAGACGCGCGAGGCGTCGGCGCGCTTGACGTAGAAGTAGTCGAAGTTCTCGTTGAGGGTGTTCAGGATCCGCACGCGGAACGGCTGCGAGTTGCCGTACAGGCAGAGGTCCACCCGGTCCACCTCGAGGTGCGCCATCAGCGAGCGGTCGCCGCCGGAACGCAGGATCGCATAGGTCTGGACGAGGCCGCTCAGGAGCTCGCGGCGGTCGGAAGGCGGGTAACTGAGCGTGGACCAGAGGGTGTCGTCGCCGTTCTTGTCGTAGAGCGCGACAGTGCTGTCGTAACGGAGGAGGTCGGCATAGGAAACGGGCAGGGGCGTCATGCGGCCGAAGGTCGTGAGGTAGGCGCAGAAGTCCTGGCCGAGCGGGTAGGCGCGCTTTTTTAGGTCGATCATTTTCATGGGCACCGCCGATCCTGGAGCGAGGGGCCTGAATATCATTGATCAATCTTGATATCAGGTTTTAGAGTGGAAAGCGGCGCTCCTCTCCGCCAAAATGGTGAATCCCTGGCTGGATGGGGCTTTCAAGGAAACGAGCATGGTGAGACCCGGACTTTTCGCGGCCTTCGTGGTGACGGCAGCGTCGCTCCTTCCCGTTGGGGCCAGGGGCCAGGAGGCGCCGCCTGCAGGGGCGGCGGCGGACGAGAGCGACGCGGCGCTGGACGCGCTCGACCAGGCGTCGGCGACGCTGAAGGATGCGGACAAGGCGCCGGCAGCCGGCGGCTCCCCGGCCGCCGCCCCGGACGCCGAAGCCATGGCTGCACCAGGTTCCGGCGATGGCGCCGCATCCGGGGCGGTCGCGCCCGGGGCGAAGGCCGCGGCCGATGCCGATCACCCGCTCCCGGCCGCGACGGCCGATGCCGATCACCCGCTCCCGGCCGCGACGACCGATGCCGATCATGCCGGCGCCACCGCGCCTAACGCGGCCGATGCTGACGATCCCGCCGCCGGCGCCTCGGCGTTCAGCGCCCTGGTCGCGGCCGCACCTGGCTCGGCTGCGGCCGATGCCGCGGACCTCGACGATTCCGACGTCGAGAGTGGCGACGCTCCGATCGCCGGGGCTCCCGTCGTTGCGAGTGCCGGCGGCCCTGGCGCCGCTGCTCCGGCCGCTGCAGCCGCCGGCGTCCTTGACGTCGCTGCATCCGA
>JAYVWD010000604.1:0-2459 GCA_043786345.1 Pseudomonadota bacterium | reverse complement strand
CGCACGTTCGGGATGAAGGCCCTGCTCGCCAAGGCGGCGCGCGGCGAGTCGATCGACGTCGTTGAGCGGGGGGATACCGTCCTGCTCTTGCCGGCGATGTATACGGGCAATGGCGATTGGGTGAAGACGCCGCACGGGGAGGCACCCGGCGGCTATGTCGTGATGAGCCTCGTAAGCAGCGCCATCGGAGGCCACTGGATCAATCCCGTCGACGGCGGCGTCGTGGCGACGGGCGCCGGCGCGCTCGCGGGCGGCGCCGCGGCGGCGCTCGTTTCCTACGGGTTTTTCTGGATCATCCTGGTCGTCGTCCTCCTCCTGGCGCCGCTCGGCGGCGCCGCGGCCCTCGGCCTGATCGGGGTGCAGCTCGCCTGGTTCTTTCCGCTGCTCGCCTTCGAGGCGGCCGCGCTCGCGGTTTACTACCAGCGGGCGCGCGCGAACGAGCGCGAAGCATTCCGCATCGGGCAGGAGCTCGTGATGGCCTGCGCGATCCAGGAGCTGTTTTTCCCGGGCGGCAAGCTGGCGAGCTCGAACGACTATGGCGGCGTCAAGGTCCTGGGCGTGACCAAGCCCTTGAGCGAGTGCTCGGGCGACTGGTGGGGGTGCGAGGTCGTCCGGGACCAGGGCGTCGCCATTTTCATCTGTGACGCCATGGGTCACGGCGTCTCCGCCGCGCTCCTGATGGCGAGCGCCATCGCCGCCGTGACCGCCGCGTGCAGGGCACCGCCGGGCAATGGGCCCGCCGCCCTCCTGCAGAGTTGCAATGAGGTGGTGCATGCGATCACGCGCGGCAATGCTTGCGTGTCGATGATGTGCATCGTCGCCGACGTCCAGACCCGGACCCTGCGCATCGCCAACGCCGGCCAGCACAAGCCCCTCATCCTCAGCGGCTCGCGCGAGGTAAAGTCGGTGCGCATCGCCGGCAATCCGCTCGGCGTCTTCGCGAAGGAGCGCTACTCTGAGGTGTCCGTCGAGCTCGCCGCCGGCGAGCGCCTGCTCGCCTTCAGCGACGGCCTCGTCGAGGCGCGGAACCTGAAAGGCCAGCAGCTCGGCCGGTGGGGCCTGATAGATACTTTGCGAATGGCTCGGACGCCCGCGACGGCGGCCCTGGTCGACGAGGTGTTCGCCGCCTGGGCGGCGCATCTGGACGGTATTGCGCCCGATGACGACGTCACCCTGGCGGTGATCGAGTTCGCTTAGGGGACGGGCTTGCGGCAGGGTCGGATGATCTCGATCAGGTTGCCGAAGTCGTAGAATTCCTGCCCGATCATGATCCGGGTGCGCCCGCCCTCCGCGGGGCAGGTGTCGTCGATGGCGATCGAGCGGATTGCGCCGATGCACATGACCGACAGGCTGGCGCGGATGGCGCCGTCGATGGTCTCCGCCGTCGCCTGCTTGCGGACGCGGCCGGTGCCGCAGTCGCGGCGCACGGCCCGTTGGATCAGCGGCTCGACCGTATAGGCGGCCCCGCCTCCAACCGGATTGGGCACAAAAAGATCGACCGCTCCGCCGCCGTCGGCGAGGAAGACCGTGCCGTCGTTCGCGACGGCGACCCCGACGAGGTCCTCGTAACCGCCCTTGTCGCCGTCCACTATCGTGGACAAAATGCCGTCGCGATCGACTTTTAGGAGGCGGGGCAGACCGTTGTCGATGAAGTAGAGCGAGCCCTCATTGCCGACGGCAAGGGACACGGCGTCCCCGAACTCGGCGTGCGTCGCCGCGGGCTGGCCTTCTCCATGCGTCTTGGCGACCGCCTCGACGTTGGCGGTGCGGAGGCCGGCGACGACGGTCGGCTCACCGCCGGCGTGGCGGCGCGTGATGAAGTGCGGGCTCATGGCATAGAGGTCATCGCCATGGGTCACGAGGCTGACGACCTCCTCCTTGCCCCCGACGAGGTCGCCGAAGGCGGCGCTCATCGCGCCGACTTGCTTGACCACGCCGTCGGCCGACCGCTGATAGAGCGCCCCGCCATCGACGAAAAGAAGGGATCCGTCGGCCGCGAAGGCCGGCGCGAGGACCTCGTTCCGGTCGCGGAGATCATTGAGGGCGTGAATCGTGCCACCGGCGTCGATGAATCGGATGGTGTTGGCGTCGACGCTTTCGTCGGCGATGAGGACCTCACCGTTCGGGCCCAGGGCGATCCTGGCCGGGATGAATTGCGCGTCGGTCGCCGGACCGTCGGTCGCGAGTTGGCGTTCAGCGTCGCGCCCGGCGAGCCGCGTGGTCGCGCCGTCCGGGGCGACGCGCAGGATCTGGTCGCCGGTTCCGACCAGAAGACTCGTGCCGTCCGTGAAGAGGTTTTTCGCGCTCATGGCGAGGTGGTGAACGAGGCGGGGAGCACTGGCGTCGCTGAGCTCATAGATCGCCGCCGAACCGTCCTCGTAACTCGGCCCGAGCGCGAAGAAAGACTTCCCGATCGCCGTGAGACTTTGGAAATTGATGGCGCACCCGTTGCGGGAGCA
>JAYVWD010000603.1:0-2279 GCA_043786345.1 Pseudomonadota bacterium | reverse complement strand
CCGGCTTTCCCGCGATCTCCGCGGCCGGCATCCGGACGGCGCTCGCCGCGTATCAGTCGTCGCTCGTCTCCGGCAACGCGCGCGCCGACCGCGGCTACTTGGACGCCTCCGAGCGTAACGGCCAGGCGCTCTTCCGCGGCAAGGCGGGCTGCACCGGTTGTCACTCCGGCTCCAACTTCACCGACGACCTCTTCCACAACAACGGCTTCGCCAACTTCGCGACCGGCCGCACCGAGAACGGCGGGGCCGTCCCCGTGCACCGCGACGTCGGCCGGATGCGCTTCACCGGCTTGGAAGGGGACCGCGGCGCCTTTCGCACGCCGAGCTTGCGCGAGATCGCGCGGACGGCACCGTATATGCACGACGGGTCCGTCGCCACGTTGCGGGAAGTCGTCGAGCGCTACAATAAGGGCGGTCGCTTCCCCAACGGCCGCGACCCTGGAATGATGGTGCTCGGCCTCACCGACGCCGAGATCACGGACCTCGTCGCCTTTCTCGAGGCGCTCTCCGGCGACACGATCGTGGCGGCGCCGCTCGATCTCGCGGCGGCTCCGGCCGCGGTCGATCCCGCGACGACCCTCGACGCGGCGGCGCGAGGACGCTATGAGAAGTTCTTCACGTACGTGCTGCCGAAGCTCCCGGACGGCGCGATCATCGCACCCAACGCGGTCAAAGAGTTCGTCGACTTCTGGGCGCGCCTACGCAACCCGGTCAACGACCTCTATCCGCGCCTGGTGCTGACCTCGGCCTTCGGCGCGGCCTGGGGCAAGACCTGGGGCACGACGTTCGGCGTCGATCAAATCTACTGGGGCCAGCGCGTCAGCGAGCTCTTTACGCACAAATATGCGATCGCGACCATGACCGAGGCCAAGCTTCGCCCCACGGCAGGGACGTGCGGCACCGATCAGGCGCACGTGAACTGCTTTCTCGCCATGCTCGAGAAGCTCTATCCGATCGTCCTCGGCCGCCCGTTCCTCGATGCCGACTGGGGCACGGCGACCGACGGGTGGCAGAAGACGACGTTCGCGCTCATCGACAACTTCCGCAAGACGCCGACCACGGCCTACTCCAAGGCGGTCTATACGCACATCGAGCAGAGCGTGATCGACAGCGATGAGGCGCACCGCTTCTTCGCCAACCGTGCTGCGCAGAAGTTTCTGGGTCGCGCCCTCGATGCCGGGGAGCTCGGATACGCGCTAAAGAACGCGCAGATCGAGGATTTGAACAAGACGAACCTGAAGCTGCTGCCGACGGACATGCACTACGTCATGTCTCGGACCTATCGCGCCGACTCGTACGAGCGGGTCCAGGAATACGTCATGCGCATCGTTTGGGAGCAGCTCAAATGAGCTGCCGTCGGCCTCAGCGCGCGCCTCTGCGTCGCGAGCGATGCTCGAGCCTTCCTGCTTTCGCGGCGGCAGCGCGGGCTGCTTGAAACTCGGCGTTGGCGGGAGGTTCGCGGCGGAACATCTCGCTGCGGACGGTGATGCAGGCGCCGGCGCGGCAGCTGGCTTTCAGCGTCGCGGTGGCCGGCATGTCTTTCCACGTGATCGTGGCGTTCTCGCAGGCGGCGTCGCCGGCGGTCGTCGCGGCGATCTGACGTGCGGCGGTGAGGGCGTCGCGGCGGACGGCGATGGGGCAGGCGTTGCCGGTCAGGACGCAGTCGTTGGCGACGTGGCAGCTCGTGGTATCGGCTGCGGCGTCCTCCGCGCGCTGCGGCGTCGATTCGGGGCTTGCGGAAGCAGTCGGGGCCGAAGTCGGCGCATGGGCAGCGAGGGCCTCGGGACGCGGTGCAGAGGCTTGCTTGGCGTCGTGTGCGTCGCGGGTGGATGCGCCACGGCCCCTCGCCTCCACGGCAACGCCGGCCGAAGGAGAGCCCGTCTCTCCTTCGGCCGGCATCAGGAGCCGGAACAGCGCTACTCCCGCCAGGCCGAAGCCCAGCGCCTTGAGGAGCGTGCGATTCCGGCCCTGGCTATTCATCACTCTTCCGCTGCGGCTTTCGTCGCGTCGACGTAGTATAGCGAGACGTAGTCGCTGCCGCTATTGTAGCAGGTGTCCTTCCAGCCTTCTTCAAAGGCGAACTCTTTGAGCGACGTGCCGTCGAGCATCAGGTCGCGCCAGGCTTTGACCTCGCCGCGGACGCAGTCGACAGGAATAGGATGATCTGTTTTCCGGAGCGGGGCGTTTGCCGTCGGGTCGGGGTACCCCTTCGCTCACGCCGGCCCCCCTCGACCCGCCGCGCCAGGCCCGTTTCGGCCGGCCCGATGTCGCTGCTCAAA
>JAYVWD010000602.1:0-2099 GCA_043786345.1 Pseudomonadota bacterium | reverse complement strand
GGTTGCCGATGTAGCTCGCGACCGCGTCGCGCCCGAAGTCCTTCTGAAGGCGCTTGATGTTCCGCGCGGCGTCGTCGAAAGCCTCGTCCCAGCCGATCTCCTCCCAGTCCTTGCCCTTGCGGCGGAGGGGGCGCGTCAGCCGGTTCTTATCGGTATGAAGGTCCTGGAGCGCCTCGCCCTTGATGCAGAGGTACCCGCGGCTGAAAGCGTCGCGGGCGTCGCCGCGAATGCGGACGACGGCGTCGCCCTCGATCTCGAGCTCGAGCCCGCACATGGCCTCGCAAAGGTTGCAGGTGCGGAAGTGGGTTCTGGTTCCAGCCATCGGCTATTCCTACAGGAATCCGGTATTTACCGCAATTACCTTGTATGCGATTTAAACGGACGCTATATGAGTTTTCCACCTGAAAGGGCTTGGGGCGCATGACCATCAGTATCCCACTGGACGACCACCTTTGCTTCAAGCTTTACGTCGCGTCGCGCCTCGTGATCCGCGGCTATAGCGAAGAGCTGGCGCCGCTCGACCTCACGTATCCGAAGTACGTGGTCCTGCTGGCCCTCGGCGAGGCCGACGGCCAGAACGTCGGCAGCCTCGCCGCGCGCCTGAGCCTCGACTTCGGCACCCTTTCGCCCCTGCTCAAGTCCCTCGCCGCCAGCGGCTACATCGACCGGAAGCGTCTGCCCGAGGACGAGCGCAGCGTGGCGAACCACCTGACGCCCGCCGGCCGCGCCGTCCTGAAGCGGGCCATGGCCGTCGCCGTCGACCTCTTCTGCCAGACGCAGATGACGCACGAGGACCTGGTCGACCTGCGCGACCGTATGGACGCCTACATCGGCCGCTGCAAAAAGGTCCTCGCGGACCAACACCCGAAAAACCAAGCGCCCCGTGGCGCGAAACCCAAAGGTAAGCACGCATGAATATCTCGTTCCCGCACGTTCTGGCCGCCGTCGCGGCTGCCGCCCTGTCGTCCGGCGCCTTCGCCGCCTCCTCCTTCACGGACACCTGGTCCGCCGTCCAGGACGGCGCGTACGCCACGCTGCCCCAGCACCAGACGAGCTTCCTCTCGTTCTTCTCGAGCGGCGTGAATCAGCTCGCGTCCTCGGCCGATCGCACGCTCTGGGACGACAGCGACATCCTGCCGTCCTTCCAGAAGCTCGTGCACCCCATCGGCATCTGCTTCGCCGGCAGCTGGACCATCACCGCGGACAGCGCCTACAGCGGCTACTTCGCGAAGGGCAGCAAAGCCCTGATCATCGTCCGCGCCTCGGAAGCCCTCGGCAACCCGGACCAGGGCGGCTGGCGCTCGTTCGGCTTCGCCGGCAAGCTCTTCCCGACCACGAACACGGCCGACGCCGCGCCCTACACGACGGCGAACTTCTTCACCGTCGACGACCTGGGCGGCGCGGGCGCCGACTCCTTCCTCGACGACCCCAAGTCGAACGAGCCCAAGACCTCGTTCCACCTGAGCCAGCTCGCGATCTTCCCGACGCTCACCGAAATCGCGAAGACCTTCGCTGCCGCGGACGATAACCCCGGCATCCGCCAGGTCTATGAGATCGCCGAGCTCGGCCTCGCGGATCCGGCCCAGGCGCGCACGCCGCACTGGTTCCAGGTGGTCTCCGAGACGGAAGAGCGGGTCGGGGCCGCGGACTTTCGCGAGGAGCTTCGCCTCGCCAACTACCCGAACGGGCTCAATTTCGGCATCTACGTCGCGGACGATGCTGGCGCGGGATGGCAGCGCCTCGGGGGCATCCACCTCGACCAGGAAGCGCTGAGCGACGGTTGCGACCACCGCCTCCACTTCCACCACCCGCGCGCGAAATAAAGGGCCTCGGGCTCCTGGCGACCACAAATGTCTACATCTTGTGTGGATTCCGGTTCGGACAGGCCTTGTCGCTGCAGCGCTCCGGGATCGTCTTCGTCCCTTCCACCATCAGCGCCCCGCAAACCGCGTCCGCCGTCGCTCCCCGCCGGAACTTGCACGTATGCCCGGTCGGCTTCGTCGGCACGCTAAACCGGCACTTCGGCGTCGCCGCCGCGTTGCACGTGTAATAAAGGCCGTATTTGCCCTGCGTCGGCGCCAGGAAGCCCTTCTTGCAGG
>JAYVWD010000601.1:0-3469 GCA_043786345.1 Pseudomonadota bacterium | reverse complement strand
AAGTACGTCGCGGCGAAGACCGGCAGCAGCATCCCCGCGGCCCTCCCGCCGCCGGAAAAGGGGCCGATCCCGGCCCCGGCCGCCCCCGCGGCCGAGGACAAGCCGGTGCCGGCGCCCGCCGCGGCGACGCCCGCCGCCCCGGCCGCGACGCCCGCCGCCCCGGCCGCCGTCGCGCAGACCGACGACGGCTACAAGGCGACAGTCGTCGCCGCCGGCGACGGCTACGTCAAGGGCGTCTATAAGGTCGACGGCAGCGCGCTCAAGCTCCGCGGCGTGCACAAAGGCCAGACCGGCCAGACGCAGGACCTGGGCCTGAGCCTCGACGCGACCGGGACCAAAATCATCTACAAGGATCCGAAGCGCGGCGACAAGACCGTCGGCGACAAGACCGGCGACGGCCTCCGCCTTTGCGGCGGTCCCTACTCCGACGTGTGCAAGCTCAACGTCCTCGCCGACTCGAACGAGCTCGCCATCGGCCTCACCGAAGGCGAGTTCCATACCTACGACCCGGATCCGAACGCCGACTACAAAGCCCTCGTCAGCTACGGCGGCTACGCCATCGAATTCGCCTACGGCAGCGGCTTCTTCGCGGACTTCCGCCTCAAGCTCGGCGGCGTCGAGACCAACCCCATCCGCCTCAAGGTGAAGCCCGTGGACGGCACGATCCTCTATAAAGGCGTCGAGATCGGCAACTACCAGTCGCTGTCGCTCTGCAGCGGGCCGTTCAAGGACACCTGCCGCATCGTCGTGAATAATACCGACAAGAAGCTCAACATCTTCTTCAAGGCCAAGAAGCCGCAATGAGCCCGCGATAGCCGAGCTCCGGGCGCCCGCCACCTGCGGGCGCCCTTTTTTTAGCGCCCCTTCATAAACTCGTTTTAGTTTATGAGGACGTCCTCACGCCACGACACCCCGCGCGGCCGTTGTCGCCTGAAACATACAACGCTTGCCTGCGGTTACCGGGGGCCGCGCGCCGCGCGAAAACCCCGAAAGCGCGCCGCACCCGGGTTCCGCGCGCCGGCGCGGCGCGGGGTACGCTCCTTGCAATCGCGCGGCCTGCCCGCCAATGAAACAGGAGCACCGCATGGTCCCGTTCCGCCCGTCCGCGCCCGTACTGTTGACGATCGCCGCGCTTGCGGCCGGAGGCTGCGGACGCCGCGGCACCGATGCCGCGACGCTCGCCGAGGCGCGCGACCGCGTGCTCGACCGTGGCGACGTCTACGAGGCGACCCGCCTCGCGCTCGACTTGGACGAGCAGTCCGAGCTCGCCGGCGGCGCTCCCGCGGCCGACCCCGCGCGGATCGCCCGCAAATACGCGATCCTCCGGAACGCGCTGCGCGAGGACGTGGACCACGGCGTGGCGCCGCCCGACGACCCCGTCCCCCGCGTCCTTCCCATCGCCTACGACCCCCGCGAGCTCGCCGCCGTGCGCGAGGTCCTCACGACCTTCGGCGAGCTCTACATCGGGCTGACGGCCGGCGAGGAGGCCATCCTCGCGGCAAAACCGTGGGCCGGCTACTGGTACCCGCTCGCCGGCACCGCGCTCTTCGACGGCGACGACGCCCCCCTCGTCAAGCTCGACCGCCTCGCCGCAGCCCTGAGCGCGCCGGGCGGCAGCGCCACGTGGGAGCGCGACCACCACGACGTCGTCCCCGAGGCCGCCTGGGAAGGCTTCTGCGGCGCCTGGGCGACCGCGGCGATCCTGACGCCCGAGCCGCTCCGCGCGCGCGCATACCACGGCGTCGTCTTTTCGCCCGGCGACCTCAAGGCCTTGCTCACCAAAGCGCACGAGCACTACCCGCTGCACAATTATGGCATCCGCTACGACGGCGACGCCCTCACCGACGGCACCTTCCAGGACTTAAGGCCCGAGGCCTTCCACCGCCTCGCCGCGCATTTCCTGGTCGAGGCCAGGAAATCCGTGATCTTCGACGGCGACCCCAGCATCCCCGTCTGGAACAAGCCGCTCTACCGCATGCGTTGGGTCGTGAAAGCCGACCCCGACCACGCGGACGCCTTCCTCGTCGCGGCCTACCCCTGGTTCACCCGCTTCCGGAACGCGCCGGGCGATGCGCCGACGACCGAGGCCGACATCGTCAGCTCGAACTTCGAATACCGCCTCTACGTCGACCGCACCGCGATGCAGGACGGCAAGTACCTGGCGATCGCCGGCGAATGGACCGGTCGCAGCGTAAACAACCACCCCGACTTCGCCATGGTGCCCGCCGAGAACGGCGCCTGGGGCTCGGCCAACCCGGCACTCGAGGCGAACTTCCCGGTGCTGAAAGAGCTTCTCGAGAAAGGGACGCCGCAGTAGGCGCCCTTGTGTTCACCAATCCGATCGACTTTTCAAGGAGACGACCATGCTACTTAAGAATGCTCTGCTCGGAGGCGCCCTCACCGCGCTCTCGACCGCGACCTTTGCCGCACAAGGCTCCGGCCAGGCGGAAATCAGCCTCGAGGACCTCCGCGCGAAATGCACGGCGATCCTGGCCAACCCCCAGATGGTGAAGCCGACCATCACGGTTTCGTGCGATCAGCACCGCTATGAATGGCGCCAATGCGACTCGCAGATCAACCTCGACGCCAGCCGCACGGTCAATTCCATCCTCAGCATGAAGGACTGGCAGGTTACCCAAGGCGACAACTTCCCGAGCCAGACGGCGGGCGCCTGCGTGAAGTTCGTGAAGTACCACCTCTATACGCGCGCGGTCCAAGACACGATGACCTGCGAAGACCTGCTCGCCAACGTGCAGACGAAGGGGCAGCTCACCGCGCATTGTGACGCCGCCGTGACGCAACAACAGGCGGCCGACCCCGGCCTCGTCGTCGATCAGGGCCCCACCGGTGACGTGATCAACACCTGTCAAGGCCAACAAGGCCAACAAGGCCAACAAGGCGTCCGCGGCTCGGTCAACAACCCCTGCCCCGGCGAAACCACCCAAGGCGGCCAAGGCGGCCAAGGCGGCTGAGCCCAAGAGACCTGAGGCGACCGGCCTCTGGATCCGGATTGAAAAAAGAAGCTGAGCCTTGAACTTCAAGGTTCAGTTTTTTTGTCAAAAAAAACCGCGGCGCTCCGAAACCGGGCGCCCTCACGGGCCTTTGGACGAAGGCGGCGTGCGGCAGGCGTCACCGGCTTCCGGCGCTGCACGGCGGCAGGCTCAAAGAGGCGGTTCTGCCGAGCCGGCTGGCTTAACGCGCCGATTCCCGGCCGGGCCGTCACCGCACGCGTGCACACCGCTGCCGCGTCGGGCGGTTCCCACGCGCACGAGCTTTCAGTTCTCGGTGCATTGCAGCGTGTAGCAGCTCGCCGAGCCGCTGCGAAAGGTTCTGCATCATGGCCTCGGCCGCGACCGAGGTCTTGTGGAAGTAAAGCTGGAGGTACACCGAGTGCCGCGCGCGCAGGTAGTCCTCGAAGGCCGCGAGGCCCGAGAGGTTGATTGCCAGGTGAAAGCAGGAGTCCGCCGGG
>JAYVWD010000600.1:0-2479 GCA_043786345.1 Pseudomonadota bacterium | reverse complement strand
TGCGCGCCGGCCGGGTCCTCCAAGGTGCGCAGCGCGCCGTCCTCATAGCCGAAATCGTCGCGCAGGAGCGCCGCCATCTCGGCGCCGCGGCGCGCCGCGTTCGCTTCGATGAGGGAGTTCTGCATGCCGCCGGTCCGGACGTCGCCCCAGTCGAGGTAGACGCGCGGGCGCACGGCGCCGCGGAAGCCGGGGCCGACCCAGCTCATCAGCGCGGACGTGGCGAGCCCGTCGCCCGGTCCGAACGGCACCTGATCCACCCAGAAGGACGGCGAGAGCGCGCCGGCCATCCCGAAGACCCCGGGCGCCGCGCCGGCGGTCGCGAAGGCCGCGAGGCCGCCGTGCGAGGAGCCGATCACGCCGGTGTGCTCGCGGTCCGGGATGGTGCGGTAGTTGCGGTCGATCCAGGGTTTGAGCTGGGTGGCGACGTAGCGCGCGTAGTCGGGGAGCTTGCAGCAGGTGTCGATCGTCGGCACCGGCGCGTGCGTGTATTCCTCGTTGCGGTCGGGGCTCACGATGCCGACGACGATGAGCGGGCGCACGGTGCCGGCCCGGTAGAGCTCGGTCAGCCGGTCGGCGAGGTGCCAGCAGCCTTGGCCGCCGTCGGCGAAGAAGACGTTGCCGCCGTCGTTCATGTAGACGACGGGGAAACGCCGGCCCACCTGCGCCGCGCCGGCGTAGCCGCGCGGCAGGAAGACGTGGACCTTCCGGGCTTTCCGGTAGGCGCCGGGCAGGTCCAGCGCATCGAAGGTGTTGTACGTGCCGCTGGCGTCGCCCTGGTCGTGCGCCCAGCCGGCTTGGTCCCCGACGGTGATCGGCGCCGCGCCGCGCGCCGCGCCCGAAAGCAGGCCGAAAAAAACCAGGACGAATCCAGCGTTTTCGAGCACGGACGCCCTCTTACATATTGCAGCGATAGGCATACTCGCCGACGATGGCGCACTTGACCGGCGGCAGGCTTTGGTCCTGGTCTTTGGACAGCAGGTTCGGCTCGTTCATCTTGCCGGTCGTGAAGAAGCGGAAGTGCTCCTGATAGAGCGTCCGCCAGTACATGTTCCAGTGGTTGCCGCCGGTGCCCTCGTTGCCTTCGCCGCGGTAGTTTTCCGGGTCGGTCATCGCGTGGCCGACGTTGTGGTCGGCCGGATACTGGATGAACTGGTGCAGACCTTGGACGGGTCCCTGGTTCATGCCGTTATAAAGCGCCTGAACCGACTTGGTGTCCGCCGAGACGTCCACGGCCGTCGTGACGAAAACGGTGGGGATGACGGCGAGCTTCTTCACCCGATCGGGGCGCGTGACGTAGGCGCCGAGCGCGGCGTTGGCGGCGACCGAAGCGGGCGAGAACGCGATCTTGTGGCTGTCCCACATCATCGGGTAGTCGCCGCCGAAGGCCTTAATCTTGTCGTCGAGCGGGCCGGCGACCATCAGCTGCATCTGCTGGGAATCGCCCGCCGAGCGCAGCCAGCCGGCCTGGCTCACGACGCCGCGGATGCGCTGGCCGCCGTCCAGCTCGGCCAGGCCGAGGACGATCGCGCCGCCGACCGAGAGGCCCGAGACGAACACCGGGCCCGGGATGTCCTGCAGGTCGTCGAGGCGGTCCTTGGCGTCGCGCAGGAAGCCGAAGAAGTCGAGGGGCTCGGCGCCGTTCATGCCGCTGCCGAAGCTGTCTTCCTTGCCGTCGTGGAAGTTGAAGAGCTTCTGGAATTCGGGGCCGCCCGGGTCCTTCCAGGCCTTGAGGATCATGTCGGACGAGAGCTCGGGCGCGAGCACCTGGTTGATCACCACCAGGTCCTCGGGCGTCACCTGACCGGCCGAGAGGTGCGGCTTGATCGCGGCGATTTTCAGCTGATTGACCGGGTTTTGGGCCTTTTGCGCCAGGAGGGCGAGGATCTCCGCCTTGTAGACCGTCCGCGGCCAATATTGCGTCCCCGGCACGTGCCAGTGGTTCGCGAGGAAGACGTTGTAGACGTTGAAGCCGGAGTGGAAGAGGTACGCCGCCAACGCCGCTTGCTGCTGCGGCCGGTCGTTGAAGCCGTGGAAGAGCATCACGGTCCCGTAGACGTCCTGGCCCGCCGCGTGAAAGAGGCAGTAAGGCTCGGGCGTGCCGCCCGGCTGCCGGTAGATCTCGGCGCGGCGGGATCCGCCGCCGCCCGGCGCCGCCTGATTCATATTGTCGATCACGGCGCTGATGCGCTTCTGGGCGGCGTCGAGCTGCTCCTGCGTCGCCTTCACGGTCTTGACGGGGTCGGAGGCGGGGCCCTGCGCCGTCATCACCATGCGCGACACCTTGTCGGCGGACACGGCGGCGAACTCGGTGTAGCCGTCGTTCGTCAGCGGCGCCTCGTAGACGCACGGACGAGAGACGCCGGTCGTGGCGGCCTCGACGGACGCGGCCTCCTTGACCACGCCCGACCCGGAACGGGGGGTGCGGCATCCGGCGGCGGAAACGCCGAGGGCTGCTGCCGCGCAGGACGCGAGGAGGAAA
>JAYVWD010000599.1:0-10376 GCA_043786345.1 Pseudomonadota bacterium | reverse complement strand
TCGAGCGTGCCGACCGTCGCCGCGGCGCGCGCCACGCGCTCCCGACAGAGATTCTCGGACTTCCGGAAGGACGCCAGGATCACGTCGCTCTGCGTCGCCGCGCCCATCTCCAGCGCCGCCTCCGCCCATGGTCCACTGACCTTGGGGTCGTCGCCCGGTTCCTCGGCGCGGTCGATGATGGCGGCGCGCAGGTGGGAGATCGAGTCTTCATGGCGCGAGGCGATCCGCCGCAATTCGGCGACGGTGGCGGGTTCCTTCACCCGTTCCATGGCCTGCCGGCATGCGACGAGCGTGCACAGCTCGTCGTTCAAAAGTTCCTGCAGCTGTTTTGCTGACTCCGCCCTGCTCATGGGGTCCTCCTGCGTTCGGTCCACGATCCAACGAGAACCTGTGCAAGGTCCGTTCCGCGATGATATATCGGAGGTCTTGCAACAGGAGGAATCGTCATGAAGCTCTTCTTCACCTACCTGTCGAAACGGCTTCATGACCAACAATACCTGATGGGCAGCGCCTTCACCGTGGCCGACGGGTATCTCTTTACGGTCCTCAACTGGTCCAACCAGGCCGGCATCGAGCTCGGCAATTGGCCGGTGCTCATGGGCTCCATGGACCGGCTGCGCGCCCGCCCGGGCGTCCAGGCGGCCCTCAGGGCGGAAGGCCTGCTCAAGTAGCCGACAGGCCAGGCGTCAGGCGTTCTTCGATTCCGCGTCCGCTTCGGCCGCGCCCTCGTCGCCGCTCGGAAAGATATCGACCCCGAGCGCCTTCCCGATCTTCGCCGCGAGCGGGATCGAAAGGACGGCCCCCGGCAGTACCAGGAGCGTGCCGAGGCCGGCGATCTTGAGGTAGTCGCGGAAATGGGCGTTGGCGCGCTCCATTTCGTCCTTCGACGCCTCGCCGCGCAGGTAGCGCTCGTAGATCTTCATCATCTCCTTGCCGTGAACGACCTGGAGCGAGAAGAAGTTCCGCGCTTTCTTCAGGTCGTTGACGAGCCTTTGCTCCGCCAGCTGCGCGACGCTTTCCACCGAGCTCACCGCCTCGTAGATGCTGCCGCCGTTCGCCCCCTGGGACGCCCGGATCAATTTCGAGAGCCGCTGCGCGCGCTCGCACAGCGAGTCGATCACCTGGAAGTATGCCGCGCGCGACTCGCGCATCAGCTGGTAGAACCCGTCCGGCGGAATCACCTGGAGGACCGTGTCCTTCAGCGCCCGGGCGCTCGCGCTGCGCGGCCGGGACTCGAGGACGCCCATTTCCCCGATGAATTCGCCGGTCCGCAGCTCGCCGATCGGGCGCGTCCCGCGCATCACCCGGACCGCGCCCGAGCGGACGAGGTACGCATGCTGGGTCGGCGCCCCTTCGGCGAAGAGCACCTCCCCTTTCTTCAGGCGCAGCTCGGGGAAGCCGTTCACGCTCGTCAGCACCATCCGCCCCTTCCGGCGGAAGGTCTCGGGGACGAACTTCGCGCGGCGCCGCACGAGCTCCGCGGCCCCGCCGGTGACCCAGATGGCGAATCGGGTGACGGCGCCGCGGATCCCGGAACTGCCGAACGCCGGCACGTCTTTCGTCCCACCGAGCTCGTTGAGCCGCTCGACCATCGCGCGGGTCCGAAGGCTCAAGGCGTGCAGGAGCCGCATGCCAAGCTCGCCGTCGCCCGCGATCAGCTCCAAAAACTCGGTTCTGGTCAGCTTTTCGACCTCCGAGTCCGCGGCAAACGTCACCGTGGCGCTGCGCACCGCGCCCACGAGGACGCCCATCTCGCCGATGAATTCGCCCGGCTTGGTCGAGCCCATGAGCTCGCCGCCGGCGAGGCTCGTGCGGGAGACGCTCGCCTCCCCCGACAATAGCCGGTAGACGACCGTGCTCGCTTCGCCCTCCTTGAAGAGGACGTCGTTTTTGCGGAAGCGGACCGTCCGTCCATTCCGAGTCACTTCCGCCACTTTGGCTTCCCTCATTCGGCGCGCTTCTCCTTCAATTCTACATCTCAGCACAACTTAGGACCACCCGCCGGCCGGCTTCGGGGCGGAATCCCGGTACTTTCAGAGGTTTCGCCGCCGGCATGCCGTGTGCAACCAGCCCCTTGTTCACGCATCGACGGAGTACAAAGATGATGAAACGTTTGGCATTCGTCCTGAGTTTGGCGTTTCTCGGAGCCGCGCCGGTGGCGCATGCGACGGGTTACAATGGCGTCGCGACCTTTTACACGACGATCCATTTCAGCGACGTCGCCTGGAGTAAGGAGGTAAAGGCCGTCTCCGCGCACATCGGTGTCCTCACGATTCGCGGCGGCACCGGCGAGGCGTTTTGGAGCGACGTCCTGCACGTGCCGCTCAAACATGAAGGCGGCAAGTTCGTGAATTGGGCGGTCCTGCACGGATCCCGCACCTCGGACGCCGACAATGCCCGCGGCGCCATGGTGCAGTACTGGGTGACGTTCGCGGACGGCTCTTCGCTGGTCACCGACCCCTTTCTGGTCGAGCCGCGCGAATGGTCGACCTTCACCTTGGGCGACCCGGCCGCGGGCGCCGCGCACGAGCGCCTTCGCAAGGTGTTGGAGCGGGGCACGATCGAGGGGACCGCGGTTGCCGTCGTGGAAGAGGGGCACGTCTCCTGACTTGTGGCGAGGGCCGATTTCCCGTAGAACCTGGGGTCTATGAAGAAGACCAAGGGCCCGCCTACGCCTAAGCCCCAGAAAAAACTAGAGAAGACGACCAAGAAAGCCCCCCCCCGCAAGGGTGCGCCGCGCGACGATCGCCCGCAGCGCGGCGGCGGTCGTCCGACGGGCGGCGGCGATTCGCGTCCGAAGGCTGGCGGCGACCGGCCGCAACGCGGCGGCGACAACCGGAAGCCGCGCGGCGACGGTCGGCCGAAGGGCAACGACAGCCGGCCGAAGGGCAACGACAGCCGCTCGAAGGGCAACGACAGCCGCCCGAAGACCAACGACAGCCGCCCGAAGAGCAGTGGCAACCGGCCGTCCCAGCGCAGCCACGGTCGGCCGAAGGGCACCATCGGCCAGCCAAAGGGCACCGTTGCCCAGCCAAAGGGCGAAGGCCGCTCGAATAGCAGCGCCGACCGCCCGTTGCGCGACGGCGAGCACCCGAAGAACAGCCGCGGCAAGGGCCTCGTCGATCCCGCCGAGAACGCCTACAACATGCGGGTCGAGCAGATCCGCGTGCGTCTGAACGAGCTGCGTCTGTACAAGAAGATCCTCGCCGAGGAAGGCCTCGAGCCGGATCAGGACGACAAGCGCGTCGAGACCGAGCTGATCCGTCGCCTCCTTTGGCTCGAAAAGCAGCACGCCAACCCGCCTCCCCCGCCGAAGGACGAGTCCGAAGAGCGGGAGCGGGAGCCCGAGGCGCCGGAACCGAGAACCCGCCGCGGCAAGGCCCGCGGCCGCTGAGCCGCTCTCATTCAGCGGATCACCTGGTCCATGAATGTCACTGGCTCTTCCGCAGGTGCTGAGGTTAGATAAGTGGCACCACCCACACTTTTGTATGGGGTTGAGCCGCGTGCTCACGCAAATCAACATTCAGGGCCTCGCGATCATCGACACCCTGGCGATCGAGTTCTCCCACGGTTTCAACGTCATCACCGGCGAAACCGGCGCCGGAAAATCGATCCTGATCAAGGCCCTCGGCCTCCTGCTCGGCGCCAAGGCCGCCGCCGAGACGGTGCGCCGCGGCCGTGAAGCCGCGCTGGTCAGCGGCCTCTTCGACGTGCCGGAAGGCCACAAGTGCAGCGAGGTTCTCGCCCAATACGGCGTGCCGATCGAGGTCCACCGCGGCCACTTTCCGATCATCGTCCGCCGCACGGTCACCAACAAGGGCCGCTCGCTCGCCTGGATCAACGACGTTCCGGTGACGGTCTCGGTCCTCAAAGAGCTCGCATCGAACCTGATCGACGTCTTCGGCCAGCACGACAACCTGCGGCTGCTCGACCCGGCGATGCACGCGCTTTATCTCGACCAGTTCCTCCCCGACCGCGCCCTCGCCCGCGACTACCATACACGCTACCACGCGCTGGTGGTGGCGGTGTCCGGGCTGACGACGATGGTCGACGACTTCCGCACCAAGCGCCGAGACGCGGATTACCTGGAATTCCGCTGCGACGAGCTGCGCAGGTTCCGGCCGGCGAAGGACGACTACGAGCAGGTCCAGGCGCTCTGCAAGAAGGCGGGCACCGCCCTTTCCCTCGCCGCCGCCCTCGAAAAGGCGCAGCGCTACATCGACCAGGGCGCCGGCGGCGAGCCGCTCAGCACCCCTCTTTGGGAAGCCGGCAAGATCCTCGGCAAGCTCGAGCACATCGACCCGGTGTTCAAGACCCTGTCCGAGGAAGCCGCCACGCTCGCGGCGCGCGCCGACGACCTTTCCTTCACGATCGGCCGCGCCGTCTCGGGCACCGACCTCGACGCCGGCGAGCTCGAGGCCGCGCACGAGCGCCTCGCCGGCTACCAGGTGCTCTTCCGCAAGGTCGCGACCGGCGGGATCGACGAGCTCCTCGCGGAGCGCGACCGTCTCGAGGGCGAGCTCGCGTTTCTGCAGTCGGCCGCCGCCGACGTCCTGCTGCTCGTCAAGGACCTCAAGGTGCGCGTCGCCGAGCAAAAGGTCGTCGCCGCCCGGCTGACCAAGGCTCGTTTCAAGGCGAAGGACGTGGTGAAGAAGCGCATCGAGACCGAGCTGCACGAGCTCGCGATGCCCGGCTCGGCGATCGGTATCGAGTTCACACCCGTCTCCAAGACTTTGCAATCACTAGATATTGCGCACTTCGGCGAGGACGTCGAGAAGGCCTGGGCCGAGGTCGCCGACGGCCTCTCCGAGCTCGGCGAGCACGGCGCCGAGCGCGCCCAGTTTCTGCTCTCGGCCAACCAGGGCGAGGCGATGCTGCCCCTCCACAAGATCGCCTCCGGCGGCGAGGTCTCGCGCATCATGCTCGCCCTCAAGAAGGGCCTCGCGGCCGGCGCCGACACTTGCATCCTCGTCTTCGACGAGATCGACACGGGCATCTCGGGCCGCGTCGCCGACGTCGTCGGCCGCAAAATGCAGGAGCTCTCCGACCGCTTCCAGGTGATCTGCATTTCGCACCTGGCTCAAGTCTCCGCTTACGCCGACACGCACTTCCTCGTCCATAAGTACGGGAAGGATAAGCGCACCGAGTCGACGATCACCAAGCTCGGGGTCAAGGAACGGGAGGAGGAAGTGGCGCGGATGCTTTCTGGCGAGGAGGTCACCAAGACCAGCCTGGCGAACGCGCGGACGTTGATTCAGAGGGCCCGTCTCAAGGCTGCGCCCGGTCCCGGGCCGGCGCCGAAAAAGGCCGCTGGGCGCACGGCGTCCAAGGCTCAGTAACCGCCGAGCTGAAGCCTTTCCCGACCCTTGAGCCCAACGCTAAGCCCCGGCGAGGCCGACCACTCCGATGCAAAAGGCGGAGAGAAGGTCAAGCCTTCCCTCACCACAGGCCCGCCCAGGGGCGGCATTTCAGCGGACCACGTCGAGCGCCGTGACCATCCCGATCGCGTCGACGTGCGAGGTGTCTGGCGGAAATGCAAAACGCGCCGGCCTCGAGGGGCCGGCGCGTTCCATGATGGGGAAACTCAAAGTCTGTCGATAAATGGCCGTCTGCGTCGTTGCCGACCATCGCGTAAATCCTCATTTACGCGACAGGGGTCCCCGCGAGACTCAGGGGTCCCCGCGAGACTCGCAGTGGGGGCGGGGGACTCCGGTTTCCGCTCCCCACTCGCCGGCTCGCGGGGGCCCTGGTCGGCGCCTAGCATCCGACCATTTCTCGACAGACTTTCAGTTGGCCGGAGTTGCCGCGACCAGGGCGAACTGGTTCGCGCCGCCGTCCGTGGTTTGGAGGACGAAGTTGAAGCTCGGGAGCTTCGCGCAGTCGTTTTCGCGCACGGTGCCCCAGGTCGCCGGGATCGCCTGGTCAGCGACGGCGCCGGAGGTCGGGTCGGCCGGGAATTTCAGCGTGAGGCTCGTGTCCGGTCGGACGGCGTCCATGACGAGGCGGTAGAGACCGACGTCGCCCGGATTGAGGACGAGGCGGCTCCAACGCTCGCCGTCGATACCCCAGTTCGCGTTGAAGACGATGCGGAAGTTGGTGTTGTTGGAGACGCAGGCGCTGGCGACGGCGATCGGCGCTTGCTGGTCGGTGCTGTCGCGGACGAGGCCGCCGGTTTCCATCGGGATCGTCGCGGCGAGGGTCGGAGCGGCGGCGCCAAAAGCTAAGGCCAGGGATAAGAGCGTGGTTTTCATGGCAATCTCCGTAAAAAAAGAACGTTGGGGATGGTCTTCCTTTGTTACTCCCACACCCGGACTGAATCCAAGTCTTTCTACTTAAGCTCGGAGCGGCCCTTCACTAAAGGTAAAGGGGGCAAGACGACACAGGGCGTGTCAGGCGCGAAAGGGGCAGAGTCGGCGCACGTCGAGGGGCTACCCGTGAAAGTAAAAGGGCACTTTGCCCTTAGTGAGTCGGGAAATTGGCAGACCCTCCCGCCCCAGCTTTCGTTGGGGTGGGAGGGCCTCGTAAGGTGAGCCGACAAGGGGAACTAAGCCTAAGGGAAAGTCAAAAGGTCGGAGACTTGAATCAACGTCAGCTGCAGCCCGTCGTGTTCCCACACGAGTTGCATTTCAAACAAGAGCCGTTCCGGACGAGGGTGAGCGCGCCGCAGTCGTTGCAGGGATCGCCCTCGTAGCCTTTCATCTTCGCCTCGGCGTACTTCGCCGCGAACAGGTCGAAGTCCTTCTCGCTGAACGCGAAGGCCGCCGCGGCGTTCCCGTGGCCGTTGGTGACGCGCGCCAGCCCGCCCGACGCCGCGAGGTCCGAGGTCACGGCCGGGGCATAGAACGCCGGCATCGGGCTGCCGAGCGGCGGGTCGTCCTTGGTGAGGAAGGTGTCGTCATCGTCTTCGCGCCCGCCGGCCGACCCGCCCGCGCGGCCCGGTGCCGGCTTCTCGCCCGTCACCTGCTCGGGCGCGACGTGCGCCAGGTCGTGGCGGCCGAGGTAGTTGAGCGCCAGGTCACGGAATACGTAGTCGATGATCGACGTCGCGCGCTTGATGTTGTCGTGGCCCATCACCAGGCCGTTCGGCTCGAAGCGCGCGAAGGTGAACACGTCGGCGAATTCGTCCAGGGGCACGCCGTATTGCAAGCCGAGGCTGACGGCGATCGCGAAGCAGTTCATCATGCTCCGGAGCAGCGTCCCCTCTTTGTTGATGTCGAGGAAGATCTCGCCGAGCGAGCCGTCCTCGTAGTTGCCGGTCCGGACGTAGATGGTGTGGCCGCCGATCTTGGCCTTCTGGGTGTAGCCCGTGCGCCGCGACGGCAGCTTCCGCCGTTGCCGGACGAACTCTTTGGCCGCGAGCGCCGCGATCTTCTTGATCTGCTCGACCTTCGGGGTGTCGTCCTCGAGGATGCTTTCCCATTCGGCCGCGGTGGAGTTGAGCGGCTGGCTCAGCTTCGACCCGTCGCGGTAGAGCGCGTTCGCCTTGATCATCGCCTGCCAGGAGTCGCGGTAGCAGGCGCCGATGTCGGCGAGCGTCGCTTCGTAAGGGAGGTTGATCGTCTTGCTGATGGCGCCCGAGATGAACGGCTGCGCTGCCGCCATCATCTTGATGTGCTTGTCGACGCCGATGAAGCGCCGGCCCTTGCGGCCGCACTTGTTGGCGCAGTCGAACACCGGCAGGTGCTCGTCCTTGAGGCCGGGCGCGCCTTCGAGCGTCATCGTGCCGCAGACGTGCTCGTTCGCGGCCTCGATTTGCTCGTTAGTAAACCCGATCAGTTTCAAGATGTTGCAGTCGACCGCGGCGAGTGCGTCCTTGGCGATCCCGAGCTTGGTCAGGCAGAACTCCTCGCCGAGCGTCCACTTGGTGAACACGAACGAGATGTCGAAGGCCTGCTTGAGCTCCTTCTCGACCGCGTCGATCACCGCCTCGCTGAAGCCCTTGGCCCGCAAGGACTGGTGGGTGATGTGCGGCGCGTTCTTGAGCGAGCCGTAGCCCGTGCAGTAGCGCACCATCGCCTCGACGTGCGCCGCGTCGTAACCGAGCTGCGTCAGGGCGGGCGGCACCGATTGGTTGATGATCTTGAAGTAGCCGCCCCCGGCGAGCTTCTTGAACTTCACCAGGGCGAAGTCCGGCTCGATGCCCGTCGTGTCGCAGTCCATCAGCAGGCCGATCGTGCCGGTCGGGGCGATGACGGTCACCTGGGCGTTGCGATAGCCGCATTTCTCGCCCTTTTCGATCGCCTCATCCCAAACGTCCCGCGCGACTTTCAGGAGACGGGGGTCACAGATCTTGGCGTCGATCGGCCGGGGCTTGATCGAGAGCCCTTCGTACTCGCCGTCGCCGGCGGCATACGCGGCGCGGCGGTGGTTCCGGAGGACGCGCAGCATCGGCGCCCGATTCCGCTCGAACCCCGGGAAGGCCCCGAGTTCGCCCGCCATTTCCGCGCTCGTCAGGTAGGCTTCGCCGCACATGATCGAGGTCACGGCGCCGGTGAAGGCGAGGGCCTCCTCGCTGCCGTAGGGCAGGCCCATGCGCATCAGCAGCGCGCCGATGTTCGCGTATCCTAAGCCCAGCGTGCGAAAGTCCCAGCTCTTGCGGGCGATCTCCTGCGAGGGGAACTGCGCCATCTGCACCGAGACGTCGAGGATGGTGGTCCAGATGCGGCAGCCGTGGCGGTAGGCCTCGACGTCGAAGGAGCCGTCGTCCTTTTGGAACGTCAACAGATTGAGCGAGGCGAGGTTGCACGCCGTGTCGTCGAGGAACATATACTCGCTGCACGGGTTGGACGCGTTGATGCGGCCGTCGTTCGGGCAGGTGTGCCACTCGTTGATCGTGGTGTCGAACTGCACGCCCGGGTCCGCGCACGACCACGCCGCGTTCGCGATGTCGTCCCACAGCTCGCGCGCCTTGAGCGTCTTCGCGACGATGCCCGAGGTGCGGTACTTGAGCTGCCAGTCGCCGTCGCGCTCGACGGCGTGCATGAAGTCGTTGGTGATACGGATCGAGTTGTTCGAATTTTGCCCGGAGACCGTCAGGTACGCCGCCGAGTTCCAGTCCGTGTCATAGGTATCGATCTCGATGTCGGTGTGGCCCTGCTTGGCCAGGTCGATGATCCTTTGGATGAAATTGGTCGGGAGGTGGGCTTTGCGGGCGCCGCGGATGGCGTCCCGCAGCGCCGCGTTGGAGCGTGGGTCGAAGCGCTCGTCGGCCTTCGCCGCGTCCACCGTCTGCTGCGTCGAGGCGACGATCGCTTTGCAGTGCTCGTTCATCGCCTTGGAGCCCGCGACCAGCGCGACGACCTTCTGCTCCTCGACCGCCTTCCAGTTCACGAACTCCTGGATGTCCGGGTGGTCCAAATCCAGGCAGACCATCTTCGCGGCGCGCCGCGTCGTGCCGCCGCTCTTGATCGCGCCGGCCGCCCGGTCGCCGATCTTGAGGAAGGACATGAGGCCCGACGAGACGCCGCCGCCGGCCAACCGCTCGCCGGAGGCGCGGATCGAGCTGAAGTTGGTGCCCGTGCCGCTGCCGTACTTGAACAGGCGCGCCTCGCGGGTCCAGAGGTCCATGATGCCGCCTTCGCCGACCAGGTCGTCGCCGACGGCTTGGATGAAGCACGCGTGGGGCTGCGGGCGCTCGTAGGCGCTCTCGCTGCGGCGCATGCCGCCCGTCTCGGGGTCGACGTAGTAGTGGCCCTGGCTCTTGCCTTTGATGCCGTAGGCGAAGTAAAGGCCGGTATTGAACCACTGGGGGCTGTTCGGCGCGCACATCTGGCGCGCGAGCATGTAGCAGGTCTCGTCGTAGAAGGAGGCCGCGTCGTCTTCGGTGTCGAAGTAGCCGAACCGGCGGCCCCAGTCGGTCCAGCAGCCGGCGAGGCGATGGAACACCTGGCGCGCGTCGGTCTCGCGCTCGACGCCGGGGATGCCGGCGCGGCGCAGGTACTTCTGCGCCATGATGTCGGTCGCGACCTGGCTCCAGGTCTCGGGGACCATCACGCTCAACGACTGACTGGCGCTGCGCCCGTCCGAACCCTTGAGCTCCGACGTCCGTTCGACGAACGTCAGCCCTTCATAAGGATGCCCTTTGGTCTTCGTGAACTGACGGCGGAACTTCATCGACCTACCTCCCTTGACGGGTTGGCTGCCCCGAAAATAAGCAAAGCAAGCCCACGGCGGTGTTTATCCGCTTTTTCTCGCTCGAAACGCAATGTGGTGTGATTGCCTGCCAAGGAAAATTTAAGCACCGCCCCCTGGCGGTGTCAACAGTCGGCACACAAAATGTGGCGTCCACAGCTTATCCACAACGCTACGGGTTGTGTGCACCTATGTATGGTAGTTCCGTATCGGCACGTAAAGATTGGCAGAGTGCGCGCTTTTTA
>JAYVWD010000598.1:0-7387 GCA_043786345.1 Pseudomonadota bacterium | reverse complement strand
CCAGCCGCCGTCGTCCTTCGCGGCCTCGGCCGCCAAGGCCGGGTCCTTCTTCTCCTGGACGTTCGACTGCTGGGCGGCGTGCTCGGCCTTTTCCCGGGTGAACCGGTCGAGCTCGGCTTTGGCGAGCTGCAGCTCGTTCTTGATGTCGTCGCGGTCCCGGCGCACGTCCTCGGCGCGGCCCCGCGCGGCGCGCAGCTCGGCGTCGATCCGCAGGAGGTCGCGCGCGCCCTTCTCGTCCCGGGGCGCGGCGGCGAACGGCACGAACTCCTGCACCGAGACCTTGTCGCCGCGGCCTTCGTCGAGCTTCAGGTCCTGCACCAGGAAGTCCTTGATCCGGCCGCGCGCCTCGCCGGGCACGTCGGTCGAGACGAAGACGTCGAGCGCGATCCGGCTGGTCAGCTTGACGAGGCGGTCGATCGGCTGGCGGGCGATGATGCTCGGGGTCACGGTATTAGGAAGGTAGGGAACCGGGTCGACCGGCAGCGGCCCGAGCTCGATCGTCGCCTTGACGTTGAACCCGGCCATCGGCACATAGCGCGCGATCGTCTGGCGCGCCGCGACCTCGATCCCCCGGGCGACGGAGACTTCGATGGCGCCCCGGTCCGACAGGGCCGCCGTGGCGCTCCCGCCCCGTGTGAGGACCAGCAAAGCGCCGACCAACAGGTGAAGAACCCCGGATGATTTCCAGGTTCGTTTTTTACCGTTCTGAGCCTCAATGCTCGTCGGTTCCATGGGTTGCGTCGCTCCCGCTGCTAGGTCGGACAGTAGGCAAATGATGCCCATCTTTCTATAGTATTTTCATCGGCTTAGACTGAGTAAAGGTTTAGCCTGCGGCCTATTTTTTTAGGGTCCGGACACTTGAAAAGAGTCCCCCGACATTCACCATCTTCGTTCACCCGCGGGCTCGCGGCGGCCGCGGCAATGACCCTGTTTCCTGCGGGTTGCACGGAATCCATGGTCGTCTTTGGCGGGGACGCGGGGGCCGACGTCTACGTCGTCCGCGACCGCACCGGCCAGGACGCGGAAAAGCTCGGGAAGACCCCGCTCACCCTTCCGGTCTCCAAGGTTTCCGGGAAGGTCATCAAGGTCGTGCAGCCCGGCCACGCGCCCCAGTACTGGGTCTTCCCGGAAAAAATCGCCGGGCAGCGCACCGAGCTCAAGGCGCCCCACCTCGAGCTGGCCAAGGCGATCGAGGACGGCAAGAAGGCGGCGGAGCCGCCGCCCGAGAAGAAAGAGGCCGGCGCGAAGCCCGAAAAGGAATGCCCGGCCGTGCCCAAGCCGCTCGACGACGGCCAGATGAACATGGCCGCGCGGCTCCTGCTCAAGTCGTATCAAGCCCTCGTCGCCAACGACTACACCGTCGCCCGTGAGCTCGCGGACAAGGCGCTCCAGGTGGATCCGCGCATCGCCGCGCCCCATATCGTGATGGGGCTTTCCCTCCTCCAGGAAGACCGGCGGGAGGACGCGCGCGCGGCCTTCCAGAAGGCCTCGGCGATCGACCCGAGCGACAAGGATCTGATGGCGCTCCTCGAGCTCGCGGGCGATCGCCCGGCGCAACCGCCCAAGTGACCCCCCGCCGCAACCGAGGATAAAGGCTCCTGCCATGAACGTCTCCACACTCGTCGCCTTCCTGATCGCCCTCGCGGTTTTCGTCATTTCGCTCATGACGACGACCGACAGCTTCGGCGTCTTCTTCTCCGGCCACGCCGCGCTGATCGTCATCGGCGGCACCCTGGCGGCGAGCTTCATCTGCTTTTCGTTCGGGAAGGTCTTCGGCCTGACCAAGGTCTTCGTGCGCCGGATGCTCGGCAAGTCGAAGCGCGACTACGGCCTCCTCATCAAGGAAGTGAGCAACTTATCGTCCGCCAATCGCAAGGGGCGCCAGGCCCTGGAGTCGACGATCAACGGGATCTCCGACCCGTTCCTCCGGGACGCCGCGCGGATCCTCTTCTGGCTCGACGCCGAGGTGCCGCACGACAAGCTGCGCCGGCTCCTCGAGACGCGCGCCGAGACGCACTTCGAGCGCTACCTCGACGAGGCCTCGATCTTCAACGTCATGGCGAAGTTCCCGCCGGCCTTCGGCCTCATGGGCACGACCCTCGGCATGATCGCGCTGCTCAAGTCGCTCGGGAGCGCGGATTCGAAGAACCAGATCGGCCCGTCGATGGCGATCGCCCTCGTCGCGACGCTCTACGGCATCGTCATCTCGAACTTCATCTTCATCCCCATCGCCGAGAACCTCAAGATCCAGACCAAAGAGGACTTGGTCGCCCGCCGCATGGTGGTCGAGGGCGTCATGCTGATCGCCGCCGGGATGCCGACCAAGTTCGTCGAGGAGCAGCTCCAGAGCTTTCTGCTGCCGAGCGAGCGACCGCCGGAGGGGTCCTATGGGACCGCCGGCACGGCCGCGATCACGCCCGCAAGAAAGGCCGGATAGCCCATGAGCGGCGACATGATCGGCTCGAAAAAACTCGCGTCCCGGCACCACGACGAGAACGGCGAGCTCTGGCTCGTCTCCTACGCCGACATGATGACGTTGCTCTTCGGCTTCTTCGTGATCCTGTACTCGTTCTCGCAGGTCGACCAGGAGCGCCTGTCGAGTTTCGGCAAGGAAATCGCCGAGGCCTTCGGCTCCAAGAAGGCCGAAAAGGGCGAGTCCGAGGGCGGCGTCATGTCGGAGGCGCGGAAGCAGCGGGCGCTGCAGCTCCTGGTCGCGGTCCTCAACCTCGGCGACGACGTCAACCAGGGCGTCGAGAAGATCGAGAAAATGGCGTCGGAGGCCCAGGCGCGCTCCGAGCTCGCGAAGGCCGTAACGGCGAAGATGAAGCCGCTCGCGAAAGACGAGCTCAAAGGCATCGACGTCACCGAGCCGGACGAGCTCGACAGCGTGCGCATCGGGATCAACGCCAAGCTGCTCTTCGAGGGCGGGAGCGCCGAGCTGTTGCCGGAGGCGAAGGTGCGGCTGCGCGCGATCGCCGGCGAGATCTCGCCCTTGCGCGACGTCGTCGGCCTCGAGATCATCGGCCACACCGACGCGCGGCCCCCGGGTAAAAGCTCGAAGTTCCAGAGCAATTTCCAGCTGTCCGCGGCGCGGGCGGCGGCGGTCGCGGGCGAGCTGCAGAGCGCCGGGCTCGAGGGCCGCCAGATCAAGGTTATCGGCATGGGCGGATCCCTGCCGCTCTTCCCGGAAACCTCCCGCGACGGGAAGGTCAACGAGGCGAACATGGCGCGCAACCGTCGCGTCGAGATCCTCGTGCGGCGCATGAAGGCGCCGGAGGGCGGAGCGGCGCGATGAGCAACGCGGCGGAAAAACCGAACGGCTTCTTGGCGCCGCATCCCCTCGTCGCCGAGCCCGCGGAGGCGGCGGAGCGCGGCGACGGCGACCGCGACGCCGTCCCGCGCGAGGGCCCGCCGCCCTCGAACCGCGTGCTGATGCCGCGGCACAATGCCTTGGTGACGCCGCCGCCGGCGCCCGGCATGAGCCCGGCCGAAGGCGGCGCGCCGGCGGCGTTGGTCACGGCCAAGGTCAAGCTGCGCCTTCGTCAACGGATCACGATCTCGACGCTCCTCACCATGATCACGCTCAGCAGCGTCATCGGCCTGAGCGCGGTCGTCGGCTACTTCGCCCTGTCCACCGTCTACGACAACAAGGTCAAGGACACGTGGGCGATCCAATTCCTCGACCTCGAGGAGAAGGCGCACGGGGTCGGCCAGGTGCTCCAGGCGCGGCGCGACGCCGCCCTGCGCGGCGAGGCGCCGGCCGCCCTGTTTAAGCGCTCCGGAACGGCGCTCGCGCCGCTGTCCGGCCCGTTCAAGGACCGCCTCAAGCTCGTCGACCTGGGGATCGACGCCCCGACCTTCGGGACGGGCGTGACGGTCGCGGCCCGCGACGGGCGGACCTACCTGGCCGCGCCGCTGACGGCCGAGCAGGCCCGGCCGTGGACGACGCTCGCGGGCGGCAGCGACGGCCTGGTCGGCCTCTGGCCGCTGGACCTGGCGCGCACCATCGGGGTGCGGGGCGGCGGCGACAAAGCGCTGCTCTATGCGCTGACCACCGTCGGCCTGGCGGTCTACTCCAACGACTCCCGGTTCCAAAGCGGCCGCGCGCAGGAACGCCAGCTCGTCCAGGCCTTCATCCGCTCGCCGCTCACGCAGGGTCAGATCACGTTCAAGGACCCGAAGAACGGCCCGTCGTTCGGCTTCTTCCACCATGTGACGGGCTCCAACCTCGTCTTCTTCTCGGAGACGTCCAAGGCGTTCGCGCTGCGCGACGTCTACGACATCCTGGCGCGCTTCGCGATGATCGTCGCGTTCAGCATCCTCGCGGCGTTCCTCGCCAGCCAGGTCCCCTTACAGCTCGTCTCCCGCCAGATCCGCGAGCTGGTCGGCCTCGCCACCGAGATCGGCCGCGGCAACTTCCAGGTGACGCCGAAGCACGAAGGGTTCGGCGAGCTCTGGTTCCTGCACAAAGCCTTCGGGTCGATGGGCGCGAGCCTCGCGGCGCGCGACCAGAAGATCGTGACGCTGCAGGTCCAGGAGCGCGAGAAGAACCGGCTCGAGAGCGAGCTCGCGATCGCCCGCCGGATCCAGGACAATCTGCTGCCGCGCGAGATGCTGCCGCCCTCGGCGCCCTTCGACCTCGCCTCGACCTATCAGCCGGCGACCGAGGTCGCCGGCGACTGGTACGGCATCGCTTATGACGAGGAGCGCCGCGAGGTGGTGGTCGCCGTCGCCGACGTTACCGGCCACGGCGCCGGCGCCGCGATGTTCACGACCGTGATCGCCGCGGCTTTCGAGGACGCCAAGCATCTGCGCGTCCGCGGCGGCGCGGCCTTCGACATGCAAGAGTTCGTGTCCAAGGCGAACCGGCTGCTCTACAACCTCGGCCGCGGGGAGTGGTACGCGAGCCTCGTCGTCGCGCGGGCGCGCGAGGGCAGCGGCAAGCTCGAGCTGGTGTCGGCGGGCCACTGCCCCGGCCTGCTCGTCGGCGCCGGAAAGTTGCGGGCGATGCTGGCGCCCGGCGGCCTGCTCGGCTGCAGCCCCGAGCTCGCGCTCGCCACCCGGGAATTCCCCTTTGCGCGCGGGGACTTCACGGTTTTTTTCACCGACGGCATCACCGAGGCGAAGGGCCCGGACGACACCCAGTACGGCAAACGCCGCCTGCGCGAGGCGTCGCGGATGGTCGCCGGGCAGTCGGCGGCGATGATCCAGCAGCGCGTGCTGGTATCGTGGCGCGCGCACTGCGGCGCGGTCCCGCCCAACGACGACGCCTGCCTCCTCGTCCTGAAGGCGCGGTGACGATGCGAGCCCTGGCGCTGCTCGCGCTCGCCACCTTTGCCGCAGGAGCGGGCCCGGCGCCCGAGACGTACAAGGTCGTCTCGGTGCGCTTGCCGGTCTTTTACTGGGAGCCGCTCGCGGCGCGGTGGACGCCGGTCCGCCTCGGCGAGGAGGTCCCGGGCGGCGTGCTGTTCCAGGTCGCGCAGGGCGGCAAGGTGCGCCTCGCCTCCCCCGCCCTGGCGCGCGCCTCCGGGGTCCGCGCCGGCACGGGCGAGCTCAGCATCAACGAGCCGATGATCTTCCGCCTCGCGGCGTCCTCGTTCCGCAAGATCGAGCTCTCGCAGGAGGTGCTGGCGTCGCTGCCGAGCGACACCAAGCCCGACCGGCAGGCGCTCGCCGAAGGCTCGCTCTATGCCGACATGATCGAAGGCTGGCGGCGCGACGCGGCGCTGATGTTCCGGACCGGCAAGGACGGCGCCAGCGGCGTCGCCGGCCCGATGGAGGAGCCGGGGGTCAGCATCGCGGCGAAAGCGAAGGAGATCAGGGTCTTCTACCCGGGCGCGAACGCCGTCGTCGCGGCCCCGTCGGTCCCGGCGCGCGTTCTGCTGGTCTGGGACACTCCGGCCCACGGCAAGGCGATGAAGTTTGACATCTACGTGTGGCCGCAGGGCGTCCCGCGCCCGACCGCGAGCCTGACGGCGACCGGCACCTCGGCCGAGGTCCTGGTGAGCACGCCCGGCCTCAATTTCGTCCAAATCGTGTCGGTGGACGGCTCGTACCAGTCCAAGCCGCGGATGATCGACATCGCCTTGCCGCTGGCGGCTGCCCCAGGGTTGGCGGGCGGGCGCGGCAAAGGCGCCGCGGCGCAAGGCTTAGGGCGCTTCGCAGCGCTGCGGCCGGTGGACCACACGCGGCTCGTCGGGTTCGGCGGCCAGACGGTGCTGAGCCTCAAATGGTCGTTCGTCGGCCGACGTCCCGGCCTCGTCTCGTTCGTCGTCGTGGTGCAGGGTGGTGGTAAAAACAACGGCGCCGAGGTCGCCCGCCTCGCGACGACCGGGGAAACCGTCGACCTCGCGCTGCCGCCCGGAGCTTACCAGTGGACGGTCGAGGCGCGGTGGGCGGCGAAGGCCGGCGCCAAAGACGAGCGCCTCGCGCTTTCCAAGCCGCGGTCGCTCGAGATCGGGGCCACGCCGGCCGGCGACCTCGCAGGCGAGGTGCGGCGCCTGCTCGCGCGCAAGCGGCCCGGGCACCTATACGTCGAGGCGTTGCCGGCGCCCAAGGGCGGGAAGTCGGCGACGCCGCGGGCGAAGGCGGTCCGCTGATCAGGGCCCGAGGTGCTGGAAGTCGACCTGGCTCATCGGGAGCAGGACGGCCCCGGCGTCGACCTGAGCGAGGAGGTCGAGGTAGACCGGGTCGCGCATCGTCAGGCGGCGCGCCTCGGCGACCGTCAAGACCGCGGCGCTCAGCGACTCGGCATCGGGCGCCGTCTTGAGCGCGCGGTCAAGCGGGCGGGCGGCGCAGACGAACCGGAATTTCTGCTCGTAGATCCCGCCGCTCGCGACGGCGCCCGGGTCGATGAGTTGCTCGATCCGGAAGACGCCCGTCGGCTCGACCGTGATCCCCGCCTCCTCGCGGACCTCGCGCACGATGGCCGCGGCGAGGCCCTCGCCGCGCTCGATCACGCCGCCGGGGAGCGCCCATTGCCCGCGGCAGATGTCCTTGGCCTCCTCGACGAAGACGTACCGCCCGTCGCCCCAGGGCACGACGACGATCACGACACCCATGGTCGTCGGGGCCGGTCTCATCGCGCCACCGTGCCGAAGCGGGCGAGGACGATGCCGGCGAGCACCACGGCGCCCGCGAGGATCTGGCCCGGGGACATCGACTGGTCGAGCATCAGCCAGCCGAGGTAGGCCGCGACCACCGGCTGCAGGACGAGGGTCACCGCGGAGAATCCGGCGGGCAAACGGCTCATGCCGATCGCGATCATCCCCTGCCCGAAGATCTGCGCGACCGCGGCGAGGGCCAGCAGATAACCCCAGCTCGCCGCCGTCACCGGGAAAAACCGGCCCGGCGTGACCAGCGCCCCGAAGAACAGGAAGAACGCGCA
>JAYVWD010000597.1:0-1658 GCA_043786345.1 Pseudomonadota bacterium | reverse complement strand
CCGGTCTCGGACGCGGGGGAGTTGCCGTCGCCGCCCAGGCCGCCGGCGTTGTTGCCGGCGCCGATGTTGCCGCCGCCGCCGAGCTCGTTGACGTTATCGGTCGGGGTCGCGCTCTCCAGGCCTTCTTTCGCGTCGATGTCGCCCGAGTCGGCGAAGCCGTCCTCGGCCGCCGCGGGGCGCGCGAAGGCCGCGGCCGCGAGCAGGGCGGCGAGGACCAGGGGGTTTTGGCGCACGAGGATCATTGAGCTTGGGCCTCTCCGGGGAACGGGGCGGTCAGAGCGTCTTGCCGAGGTTCTCGAGCTCCATCTTCGCCATCTCGGCCGCGTCCTCGTACGGATAGGCCTGGATGATCTCCTTGAAGCGCTGGAGCGACGTGTCCTGCAGCCCGAGCTTCCATTCGACACGCGCGAGCTCGAGCTTGGCGCGCGGGATCCACGGGCTGGACGCGTGCTCCGTGACGAAGTCGACGAGGATCTGGCGGGCCGTGTTGTATTCCTTGAGATTGGACCAGCACTTGCCGATCCAATACTTGTACATCCCGCCGTCGACCTTGAAGTCCTTGCCGATCTTGTCGTACTCGACGATCGCGCGGCCGTAGCGCCCGGCCCGGTAGAGGTCGTGGGCGCCCGCCAGCGCCGCCTGATACTGGTCGGCCTGCTCCTTGTTCAGCGCGCTGCCGCCATCGTCCGGCGGCGGCGGCGCTTTTTCCTCTTTCTTTTCAACGGCTTTCTGGGCGGCTTTGGCCGGCTCCTTGTCGTAGAGCGGCTCCTTCACGATCGGGGCGTTCTTTTTCCCGCCTTTGAGCTCTTCGGGGACGAGGCCGAGCAAGATCCCTTTTTCGAGGACGCGGATGCGCTCCTTGTTGCGGAGCTGCTCCTCCTCGAGGCCGTCGACGCGCGCCCAGAGCCGGGCGATCTTGAGCTCCTGCTCGTCCTTGAGCGTCAGCGCCGACTTGTTCTTGGGCTTCTTCTCGTCGTCCTTGTCTTTTTTCTCGGCCTCGGCGACGACGTCGTCCGTCGACTTGACCGGCTCCTCGTCGCCGCCCATGAGCGCGTGCCAGGTGCTGCACCCGGCCAGCAGCTGGACGCCCACGAGGACCTTGAGGAAGAAGCTTACGCGCATCGCCGAACTCCAAATTTCCGTCAAATGGCCCCGGCCTGGGAGACTTGCGTGATGAATTGCCGGACCGCCACTTTCACGGCCTCCGACTGGCTGATGAACTCGACCCCGAAGCGGTAGTGCCGCTGAAACGTGCCGTCTTCCTCGTTCCCCTTGACGTGCTCGCGGATCCGCTTGAACCAGCGGATCTCGACGCTGACCTCCAGGGGATCCTGCATCGGCAGCACGAGCTTCGCGCGGTCGTCGATCAGGCCGCGCCGGAGCACCGTGTTTACCGCCGGAAAGCGCGTGACCGCGCACAAACCGCCGAAGCTCAGGTCGGCGATGCCGATGTAAGCCGCCAGGTCCCTGTGGTGCGAGAAGAACGGCGGGCCGGTGACGTCCTCGGCCTCGGGCTTCCAGATGCTCAGATCGAGGTACGCCGTCAGGTCGTCCGTGCAGGCATAGCGCGCGTTCTTGCGGCGCTCGATGCTGAGCAGCGAGGCCGGCATGCTGACGACGATGCTGCTCTGCTCGCGCGACAGGATCGTCGTGATGAA
>JAYVWD010000596.1:0-7685 GCA_043786345.1 Pseudomonadota bacterium | reverse complement strand
TCAAAGGGCCTGAGCCGGCGCTGGCCCAGGCCGGCGACCTGAATAAGGCGATGATGGCCATCCACAGCCACCGCCATTTCCCGCTGCGCGAGCCCAAGGCGCTGCGCTCGTCGCCCGACCTCCTGCTCCCGCTCAACCCCTTCCTCGACGACTGGGGCCAGACCGTCGGCTCCGGCAAGCTCCTCGCCCCCGAGGACATCGGCGAGGTCGTCGTGGCGCTCGTGCACGGCTTCTTCAAGCTCCAGGACCCCGGCTATGCCCGCGCGCTCGCCGGCATCGAGCAGACCTTCCCCGGCGGCTTCACCCGCCTGGACCACTACGTGCCGGCCCGCATCATGCGCGACCTCAAGAGCGGCGAGCTCCGGACGCTTTGTAGCGTCCCGCAACGCCGCTTCGAGGAGCAGATCGGCCACAAGGCCCTGCGCAACGCCGAAGCCCTCGGCGGGAAGCGCTAGGGGTGGTGCCGTCGTGTTCCGGCCGGTGTTAAAATCGCCTGAAACTCCAGCCTTTTAGCCTAAACTCCGAGGCCGCGATGCCCGTCTTTTCGCGTCTGTTGACGCTAGCCGCGCTGCTCGCCGCCGGCGCCTCCCGCAAAACCCAGGGCCCGGAAGCCGAGAGCAAAGCGGTCGACACCGCCGCCGCGTCTTTTTCCCCAAATGACCAGTCGATGACATCGGCTTGGCCGCGGCGCTTTTCGACGCTAAACCCGCGGGTGCAACGGAACTCGACGGCTTCTACTATTTGGTTTGACGCCGTCGGCGGTGATATGCGAGATCCTGAACGACGACGGGTCGATGGCGCGGTGGCCGGATCTCGAAGTCGTGTTCAAGACCTTCGGAGTCCGACCAGTGCGGAGGTCCGAGCTCGTCCGCGCGGCAGGGCCGGCCGTCTGAGAACGCCGCTGCGCCTCGGCGCCGGGGCGTAGCGCCGACCAACCAGGTGAACTCGCGGAGGATTCTTTTGCTTAGGTCTCTGCGAATATATCCGCTTACTGAGGCCAGTAGCCGGTAGCAGGTCGTGCCGAGGGCGCCGGGGACGCATCGCGCCAGCCAGTTCACTGTGCCCACCTGCATTCGACCAGTCCCCTCGCCGGGTTTCTCGAGCTGGAGGGATTCAAGGCCGAGCCCCCGTCAGCGCCGAAGCCGAGCAGGGCCTTGATGATCGCCGGAATCGTGGCGGCCGTCGCCGTCGGCTATGCCTTCGCCTGATTCCGGGTCCAGCACTGAGGAAAAGGCGGGGCCATACCCGGCCTCTCCACAACCTCTGGCAGCTCCCGAGGAAAGCGTCGATTCGTTGGCCTTTCGGCGGGCTTCCATGGGGATTTGCATCCGCTACTTCCCCCGTGTCGGCCTCGACCCGCGGAGTCTCGGCTAAGAACCGTCCAAGAAGCGCCGATGAGCCCTCGAAAGACCTAGTTCGAGGGCATTGCATTGATAGGTAACGCGGCGCGTAAGGTGATGGCTGGGTGTGCTCGGCGGATCCCGCCGTTTCGCGGCAAGGAGCGCTTGTTCCGCGCGCTCGACCGCGCGCTGCGGGCTTTCAGCGAGAGCGAGCTCGAGGTCGAGGTCGGGCGCGTGAACTTCCGGGTCCAGACGCGCGAACTCATCGAGTTCCGCGTCACCTACCTCGGTGCCCATGAGCCGCAAGTGCTCGATGCGGTGTCGGCGAGCCTGGCGCGCTCGACGCAACCTGTGCTCTGGGACGTCGGCGCCAACGTCGGCGCCATCTCGCTGATCGCCGCCCGGCGTGTCGACGCGGCGCGAGTCTGCGCGTTCGAGGCTTCGCCGGTCGCCGGCGGTCGTCTCGTCGAGAACCTCCACCGGAACCCGGATCTCAACCGGCGCATTTCCCTCTATCCGATCGCGCTCGGCGACCGCTACGGCGTCGTGGACTTCTTCGCCTCGCTCTACGCCCAGAATCGCGGCAACTCCGCCCTCTCGGGTTTCAACGACCCGACGGCGATCACCCTTAAGACCATGATGACGACCGGCGACGCGCTCATCGCTTCCGGCGCCGCGCCGCGGCCGACGACGGTCAAGATCGACGTCGAAGGCTTCGAGCTCGAAGTCTTGAAAGGCCTGGAGCAAACGCTGCGCTCGGAGCCGCCGGTCGAGGTCGTCTTTGAGCACAGCACCTATCATGTTCGGGCGCTAAAGCGCGATCCGCAAGAGGTCGGTCGCCTCTTGCAATCTTTCGGCTACGAGCTGAGGGTAGTCGGAGCAGACCCCGAATCGGCGGTACTTGCCGTGGAGCGGTTCGTCCGCGAGGACTTCGACGTACTCGCCGTGCGCCGCACCAATGAGGTTCGAAGCGGGTGGCCGGTGCGCAAAACGTCGTAGGATCCGGGCCGGGGGCGGCGCGCTGATGGACGCGAAGTGGTTCCGCTTCGCGACGATCCGGCAGAATGAATAGGAGGTTCAAGTGCGCCACGAGGCGCTTACCATATCAAGCAGTATTCGAAGAGCGCGACCCCCCAGCTCACCAGGATGGCGACCCAGAGCGGCTTGTCGCGCAGGGTCTTGAGGTGACCGTACCAGGCATAGGTCATGAACAGGTTCGAGATGAAGAGGAAGGCGACCGTCCGGATCACGGCGTCGCTTCGGTTCCTTGGGTCCAGCTGGCCTCGAACGCGCCGAATTCCGCGGTCAGCTCCGCGTCGAGCCGTTGGCGCGTCGTCCCGTCCTCGAAGCCGGTGTCCACGGCGTTGAAGGCCATCTGCCGCATCTCGGCGTAGGTCACGTCGCTCGACTCGAGCGCCAGCTCGCAGTCGGTGTCGATCGTGCTCTCGAAGATGCCCTCGTCGTCCGTCGACAGGCTCACCGGCAAGCCGAGCCGCAGGTACCGCAGAAACGGGTGTTTGCGCAGGTCGAGGGACGCCTTGAGGCGCAGGTTGCTGTTGAGGTTGATCTCGACGGGCACCTTGTGCAGCCGGGCGTATTCGAGCGTCACCGGGTCGGCCGCGAGGTTGACGCCGTGGCCGATGCGCTCGGCGCCCAGGATCAGGCTGTCGCGGACGTTGCGCGGGTCGCCGAGCTCGCCGGCGTGGACCGTGCGGTGGAGCGCCGCGCTGCCGTCCGTGAATGCCGCGAGGAGCGGCAAATAAAGCGTTTGCCCGTTCTCGAGCGCCGGCGTGCTGGATTCGTCCGCGACCAGGTTGATGCCCACCAGCGCGCCGGACTTCGGGAATTTGAGGAGCTGGTCCGTCTTCGTGCGGGTGAAGGCGGCGTCCTTGGTGCGGTTGAAGGCGATGAGAAGGCGGATGACGACGCCGGTGCGCGCCTCCATGTCCTTGGCCCAGGCGTCGAGCCCCTGAAACCAGGCCGGTTTCGGGACGATCGCGCGGCTGACCTCGGCATAGAGCACGTGGTGCGCCTTCGCGCGCTTGAGAAACGCCTCGAACATCGCCGGCTCCGGGTCGTAGGGGCTGCCGAAGATCAGGGCCGAGATCGCCGAGAAGGTGCCGGTGAAGCGGTCGAAGTCGTGGTTGCCCGGGGGCAGGAAGAAGAGGTCCTCGATGACCTTCTGGTCGTCCGGCGCGAGCGCCGAATACTTGGCCGTGGCGCCCGCCCGGCCTTTGACGGCGTCGAGCGCCTGGTGCTCGTCCGGATAGATGATCCCGGTGACGCCGGGCGCGCTCAATATGAGGTCGAGCTTCGCGAAGTCGATGAGCGGGTCCACCTTGCCCAGGATCAGGCGCGCCGTCTCGCGGTCGACCGTGCCCCAGGGGTGGACGTGCAGCAGCCCGCCCTTCGGCAGGTCGCGGCAGAAGTCCTTGACCTTGCCCTGGGAACGCACGCGGTCCAAGTCGAGCCGGGAGTCGGCCCGGGCCTTGGTCCGGGCCGCATCGACCGCCGCCTGCTGGCGGTCTTCCAGCGCCCGGAGATCCTCGGGCGTGAGGGCGAGGTCGCCGGCGGGGGCCAGCAGGGCCTCCCATTCGGCGCGCGTAACGAGCGCCTTCTGGACGACGACCTTGTCGAGGGCGAAGGCACGGGCTTGCTCGAAGCGTTTCCACTGGGCGTCGAGCTTGTCGTCGAGGGTGACGGCGGCGCCGGCCGTCACCGCTTTGAGCGAGTCGTCCGGGCGGGCGCGCACGGGGGCGCAGGCGAGGGCGGTGAAAGCGATGAAGACGGCGACGAGGACGCTTTGGTTTTTCATCCCGCCATTGTGGAATAGGCGCCGGGTCCCGTCCAGACCTTACTTAGCGGCAGAAGGGCAGCTGGGTATCTTCGACCTTCTGTGAGGTCTGTTTCCGGCAAAGCTGGTAGGTGATCTTCACCGTGCCCCCGTCCTGGCAGCCGTTCTCGTCGACGAAAATGTCGTCGGTCTTGATCGCGCGCAGGTCGAGCGCGGCGCTGTTCACGTCGAACTCGGAGGCGTGCGGGATCGGGAACTTGTCGTAGATCGCGGGGTCGGCGCTGCCGTTCAGGGTCATCTCGAAGCGCAGCCGGACGATCTCGCCTTGAACGCTGAGCTTCGTGACCGTCATCTTGACCGCCGCGGTGGTCGGTCCGGTGACGTTGGCCATGAAGACCGCCGGCTGATCCAGATCCTTGTAGCGGGCGATGGCCGCCGGCATCGGGAAGACGGGGAGCGGCTTGTCAAAGTTGTAGACCTCGCCCTTGTTCGACTTGACGCTCTTGGCCATGATCGCCCAGCTCGGGTTCTTGCCGCCGTCCTTCTTCGCGTCGTCGCTCGTGTAGCGGTTGTACGTCGTGACCCCGGCGGCATCGGCCATGATCTTCTGGTTGAATTCGGCCTCGTCGCAGGCGTGGCCGAAGAACGAGGCGAAGGCGCCCGATGAGTAACACTCGACGTGCACGCCGGCGCGCTCCACGGTGAGGTCGATCTTGCTGAGCTTGGACACGATCTGGGTTTCGGTATGAAGCGCTTGGCTGCAGTTGGTGACGCCCTGGCCGTTGAAGGTCAGCGTCGGGTATTCGATCTCGGGCGGCGGGCCGTCCGGGACGGCCGCGGTCGTCGAGGTCTCCGTGCCGCCGGTATCGCCGCCGGAGGTTCCCGTGTTGCCGCCGGTGCCGCCGGTGCCGCCCGTCGACGTGCTGGTTCCGCGACCACCCGGGCTCAGGCTGTTGCCGTCCGGTGCGCTGCCCGATCCCGACGCGTGCGCGGCCGGCGGCGCGGCGATTCCCGGCCCACTATTGCAGGCGGGCGCGGTGGCCCAGCACAGCAGGGCCACCGCCACGATCGCGCGTTTTGGGGCGAAGAGGGCAGTCATGCCGTAACCATCGGCAGTTTCCCCCGAATTCTTGAGTCCGATCCCGATTCCCAAGTGGGTTCGAGGGTTACGGGAACGGACCGTGATAAAATGGAAGGGCCCACCCGAGGTCACCTCAAATGCCGAAGCGCAAGATCGCTCTCATCACTGGAATCACCGGTCAGGACGGCGCGTACATGGCGCACCTCCTGCTCTCCAAAGGCTATGAAGTGCACGGCATCAAGCGCCGCGCCAGCTCGTTCAATACGCAGCGGATCGACCCCGTTTATCGGGACCCGCACGATCCGGACGCGAGCCTACGCCTCCACTACGGCGACCTCACCGACGGCACGAACCTGCTCCGGATCATCAACCAGATCAAGCCCGACGAGATCTACAACCTCGGCGCGCAGAGCCACGTGCTCGTGAGCTTCGAGGCGCCCGAGTACACGGCGAACGCCGACGGCCTCGGCGCGCTGCGGATCCTCGAGGCGTTGCGCGCCTTGGGCCGCGAGCGCGAGACGCGGTTTTACCAGGCGTCCACCAGCGAGCTCTTCGGCAAGGTGCGCGAGGTGCCGCAGCGCGAGACGACGCCGTTCTACCCGCGCAGCCCCTACGCCGTCGCGAAGCTCTACGCCTACTGGATCGCGGTGAACTACCGCGAATCCTACGGCGCCTTCGCCTGCAACGGCATCCTCTTCAACCACGAGAGCCCGCTGCGCGGCGAGACCTTCGTCACGCGGAAGATCACCCGCGCCGCCGCCCGCATCCGCCATGGGCTCGAGCAAAACCTCTTCGTCGGCAACCTCGGCGCCCAACGCGACTGGGGGCACGCCCGCGAATTCGTCGAAGGGATGTGGCGGATTTTACAGGCCCCCGCCCCCGACGACTTCGTGCTCGCGACGGGCCGCACGACGACGGTCCGCGACTTCATCCTGCTGGCGTTCCGGTTCGCCGGCATCGAGCTCGAATTCCGCGGCGACGGCCGGGACGAGCACGCCGTCGACAAAGCGACCAGGCAGACGCTCGTGCGCGTCGACCCGCGGTACTTCCGGCCGGCCGAGGTCGAGCTCCTGATCGGCGACGCGACCAAGGCCCGCACGATGCTCGGTTGGGAGCCCAAGATCGACGTGACGGAGCTCTGCCACGAGATGGTCGAGGCCGACCTGCAGCGCGCGCGCGAGGAGGTCGATACCGTCCGGAACGGCCGCCGCAGCGTCGAGGCCCTGGTGCACGACGACGGGGGCTTCCTCGGTTGGCTCGGCCGGCAGGGGCCGGCGATCCTGGACCAATCGGCATGAGGACGGCACGATGACCCTGTTGACCAAAAACGACCGGATCTTCGTCGCGGGCCACCGCGGCCTGGTCGGCAGCGCGCTCCTGCGCACGCTCGCGGCGCGGGGGTACCCGCATCTTTTCGTCCGGACCCACGCCGAGCTCGACCTGCTCGACGGCGTGGCGGTGCGGCGCTACTTCGCCGCCACGAAGCCCGACGTGGTCTTCCTGGCCGCGGCGAAGGTCGGCGGCATCCGCGCCAACGAGACGCACCGCGCCGACTTCATCCAGCAAAACCTGGCGATCCAGGGCAACGTGATCGGCGCCGCGCACCTTGCCGACGTGCGCCGCCTGGTCTTCCTCGGCAGCAGCTGCGTCTACCCGCGCGACGCCGCCCAGCCGATCACCGAGGCGGCGCTGATGACGGGGCCGCTCGAGATGACGAACCGCGCCTACGCCATCGCCAAGATCGCGGGGCTCGAGCTCGTGCACTCGCTGAGGCTCCAGTACGGGCGCGACTATTTCTCGGTGATGCCGACGAACCTCTTCGGCTCGTTCGACAACTTCGACCTCGAGACCGCGCACGTGCTGCCGGCGTTGCTCCGCCGCTTCCACGCCGCCGCCGGCCGCGGCGATGCCGAGGTCCGCGTGTGGGGGACGGGGACGCCGCTGCGGGAGTTCCTCTACAGCGACGACTGTGCCGATGCCCTGGTGTTCCTCGCCGAGTCGCTGCCGCTCGATCACTTCAAGGGCCCTTGGTCGCACCTCAACGTCGGCAGCGGCACCGAGCTCTCGATCGCGACGTTGGCGCGCACGCTCGCCGACGCCACGGGCTTCACCGGGACGGTCGGCTTCGATCGCACCAAACCGGACGGAACCCCGCGGAAGTTCCTGGATTCCTCGGCCCTACAGGCCTTGGGCTGGCGGGCGCCGACGCCGTTCGTCGCCGCCTTGAAGGCCACCGTCGCCTGGTACATCGCGAACGGCGCGCCCGTTCATAAACTGAAGGGCGCCTCATGAGTCGCCGCCAGGTCATCGCCGTCGATTTCGACCACACCCTCGTCGACTATACGGCGGACGGCACCGCCGTGCCGATGCCGGGCGCGCGCGAGGCGATGGAGGAGCTGCGCGGGAACGGCGCCTGGCTCGTCATCCACACTTGCCGGACGACGGTCGGCCGCGAAAACGGCACGCTCGC
>JAYVWD010000595.1:0-20545 GCA_043786345.1 Pseudomonadota bacterium | reverse complement strand
AGATCGTCGATGGTTCTGAGACGCACGGCTAGGGCCCCTAGGTTGCGGAAATTCAGCCAAATCGGCAATATCGCGGGGAGACTAACAAAGACCCGGTAGGTGCCGCCATGGAAATTCGCCGCCATCTGTTCGTGATCGACCCGCTCCCGAGCCTCAACCTCAAACTCGACTCGAGCCTCCGGATGATGGCCGCGCTCGCGCAGCGCGGCCATGAGATCGCCGTTTGCGAGCCGCGCCAGCTCGGTTGGCTCAAGAGCGAGGGCGCGGCCCACGCCTTCGCGCAGAAGCTGAGCTTTCCGGGCGACGCCATGCAGTTCCGGGCCGCCGCGCCCAAGCGCACGTCCCTCCAGGATTTTACCGCGATTCACATGCGCAAGGACCCGCCTTACGACATGGAATACATCGCCACGACCTGGCTGCTGGAAAGCGCCGCGCCGCGCACCAAAGTTTACAATGCGCCCGCCGCCTTGCGCGGATTCAACGAAAAGCTCGCGATCTTCCTGTTCGAGGACGAGACGAAGGATGGGTTGGTCAGCGCCAATCCCGATGAGCTGCTCGGATTCGCCGAAAAACACGCGGGCGGCGACGCCATCGTCAAGCCGCTCACCCTCTTCGGGGGCCGCGGCGTCGTGCGCCTCCAGGTCAAAAAGGGCGATGCCGCCAGCCGCGCCGCGGCGCGCCAATGGCTCGAGGGCGAGACCGCCCAAGGCACCCAAACCCGCCTCGTCCAGGCGTTCGACCCCGGGATCTTCGCGGGCGAGGTGCGGGTCTTCACGGCCTTCGGCGAGCCGATCGCCTGGTGCCTCAAGACGCCCGAGCCCGGCAATTTCCTGGCAAACACGCGCGCCGGCGCGACCCTGGCCCCGTATGTGCCGAAGCCCGCGGAGGCGGCGCGCGTCACCGCCATCGCGCGGAACTTGCTGGCTAAAGGCGTCGTTTTTATCGGTTTTGACGTGATCGGCGGCTTCGTCTCCGAGATCAACCTCACGAGCCCGCGCATGCTCGTCGGGCCGGGGGCCGAGGCCGACCAATATGAGCGCATCGCGGCCCTGGTCGAGAAGGACTTAGGCTGACGGCCGGTCCTGCCGAGACTCAAGGCAGGAGGCCCCACGGCCATGAAACGCTCGATCCTCGCCCTCATCGCGCTCGGTGCCCTGAGCCCGGCCGCGCTCGCCAAGCCGAAGAAGGCGCGCGAGCGGGCGAAACCCCGCGTCCTGATCTTCGACGCCGGCGACCTAAAGAAGCGCGCGACGTTCGAATACGTGCCGCTCCAGCCGGAGAAGGTGTCCGCCGCGCCCATCTTCTTCACGACGGTGACCGGCACGAAGGCCGAGGGCTCGGATGAGCCCGAAGACGTCAGCGTCTCCGAGAAGAGCCTGATGCTCGACCAAGGCAAAACCGAGAGTCCGGCGAAAACAAGCAAAAAGTGACGGCTCAGGGCCGCGGCGCCGAGGCGCTGACCTCGCCGTCTTCGGCACTCAGCACCACGTAGGTCATGGCCGGCGTCGTGTGCGCGGCGCTCCAGAAGCCGCCGGCGTCGACCGCGATCCAACCGTAGGATCGGGATTTTTCCCGGGCTTCCGCGAAGCACTTGCGCGCCGCCAGCTCGAGCGTCAGGCCGTCCCGGCGGCGCGTCTCGAGGCGCGCGGCGACGGCGTCGTCGACGATCTGCTCGCCGACGCCCGTGGCGCTCACGGCGGCGAACGGCGTGCAGTAGGTGCCGGCGACGGTCGCGGAGTCGCTCACGCGCCCCGGGGTCTCGAAGCCACGGCCGCCGGTGCTGGTACCGGCGAAAAGCCGGCCGTCCGTCGTCCGCACGAGGCAGCCGACGGTGTCGCAGGCGCGGTCGAACCACCGCGCGCGGCGCTTGGGCGTTACGTTGTCGGCGAGCGGCAGACCGAGCTCGCGCGCCAGCATCTCGGCGCCGGGATTCGTGAGGACGCGCGACTCGCGGTCCTGCAGGGTGCGCGCGAGGAGTGACGGATGAGTCACATAACTCACCGAAATTACGCCTGAAAAAGACGACCGTTCGCCGTCCATCAAGGCAGCCGTGAGGCGCGCCTGCCCGTCGCGCTGCAGCGACGAGCCACGGCCGGCATTGAAGAGCTCGTCGAGCTCGAGCTCTTTGAGGCAATCGACGACGACGTCGAGCGGCGCTTTGCCGGAAGTGAGAACGGCCAGGCCGCGCGCGGCGATTGCCCGCAGGGCAGCGGTGCTTTCCGCGAGCCCTCCTTTCGTCGGATCCATCGGACCGGCGCCGCCGTGAAGGAGGAGCATCGCCCCGCGACAATGACCGTGGAGTTCCTGCATACTGGTAATCCCTAACCCTGAGGCGGCCTGTGCCTTCCCGTCCCGTCATCGCCGGAACCCTGCTGAGCGCTGCCATCCTAACGGGTTGCAGCCAGTGCTCCAATCCCATAAGCAGCCCGACGCAGCCGAACAACCCCCCGGGTTCCGGCCCATCCGCGTCGGTGAGCGGCTCCGCGTCGGACATCGCCGCGGCGCTCGAAGTCACCGAGCCCAAGACCGGCACCGGCGCCGTGGCGGACGACGGCAAAACCGTGTCGATCCTCTACAAGGGCCTCTTCGTCGACGGCCGCGCGTTCGACGAGCGCGCCGACAAGGCGAACCCGCTCACCTTCAAGCTCGGCGCGCACACGGTGATCGCCGGCCTGGACGCCGGGCTCAAGGGCATGCGCGTCGGCGGCCGCCGCCGGGTCGTGGTGCCCGCCGCCATGGCCTATGGGGCCCAAGGCTTTGGGACCACGATCCCGCCCGACACGACGCTGGTCTTTGAAGTGGAACTCATCAAGGTCGAGTAGTACATTTTCCGCCTTCTTCTTCGCCCATTAGGAGTAATGAACCATGACGCAGCCAGGCGTCCAGAACTGGGGCATCCCCTTCCGCACGAGCGCGCAGATCCGCCAGGAGTTCATCGACTTCTTCAAGAAGCGGGATCACCAGTTCGTGCCGAGCTCGCCGGTCGTGCCGCACGGCGACCCGACGCTGCTCTTCATCAACTCGGGCATGAACCAGTTCAAGTCCGTCTTCCTCGGCGACAACAGCCAAGGCTGGAAGCGCGTCGTCAACTCCCAGAAATGCTTGCGGGTTTCCGGCAAACACAACGACCTCGACGAGGTCGGACGCGACACCTACCACCACACCTTCTTCGAGATGCTCGGCTACTGGTCGTTCGGCGATTATTACAAAAAAGACGCGATCAAGTGGATCTGGGAGCTGATGACGGACGTCTGGAAGATCCCGAAAGACCGCCTCTTCGCGTCCGTCTACTCCGATGACGACGAGGCCGAGGAGATCTGGAGGACCGAGACCGACATCGAGCACTGGCGGATCATGCGCTTCGGCGCCAAGTCGAACTTCTGGGAGATGGGCGACGTCGGCCCCTGCGGCCCTTGCTCCGAGCTCCATTTCGACATGGGCGACCTGGCGACTCAGAAGGAGACGTACGCCGACCTCGCGCTCGGCGTGAACGGCACGAACGCGCGCTACATCGAGCTTTCCAACGACGTCTTCATCCAATATGAGCGCCAGTCCAACGCCGAGCTCAAGCCCCTGAGATCAAAACACGTCGACTTCGGCGCCGGGTTCGAGCGTATCGTGTCGGTGATCCAGCAGAAGGGCTCCAACTACGAGACCGACCTCTTCCGCCCGATCATCGACAAGGTCGCGGCGATGACCGGCCACGCCTACGAACAAGGCGAAGGCGGCACGCCGCACCGGGTGATCGCCGACCACCTGCGCGCGCTCTCCTTTGCCATCGCCGACGGCGCCACGCCCGGCAACGAAGGCCGCGGCTACGTGCTGCGCCGCATCCTGCGCCGCGCCAGCCGGTTTTCGCAGCACCTCGAGGTCAAGGAGCCGTTCATCTACAAGCTCGTGCCGACGCTCGTCGACGTGATGGGCCACGCGTTCCCGGAGCTCAAGGAGCGCCAGGACTACATCGCGCAGGTGATCGAGTCGGAGGAGAGCCGCTTCATGCGGACCCTCAAGGACGGCCTCGCCCGCTTCACCAAAATCGCCGCCGACCTCAAGGCCAAGGCGAAGGACACGATCGAAGGCAACGACGTCTTCACGCTCTACGATACCTACGGTTTTCCCGCTGATTTAACTGGTGTTTTGGCCGAAGAAGCGGGCCTCAGGATCGACCAGGCGGGCTTCGCCAAGAGCATGGAAGAGCAGCGCGAGCGCGCCCGCGGCGCCGCGAAGTTCGACGGCAGCATGGCCGGCGAAGAAGGCTGGACGCTCCTCGACCCGGCCATGAAAACCGCGTTCACCGGCTACAAGTCGCTCGAAGGCCCGGTCGAGGTCACCCGCTACCGCGAGGTCGGCGACGACATCCTCGTATGCCTCAAGGCCTCGCCCTTCTATGCCGAATCCGGCGGCCAGGTCGGCGACAGCGGCGTCATCACCGGCAAAGACCTGGAGCTGCGCGTCGACGACACGTTCAAGATCCTCGAGCTCCACGTGCACAAATGCTCGCTCGTGAACGGCTTGGTGAAAAAAGAGAATTTCACCGCATTGACCGCCAAAGTCGACGTCCTGGCGCGCCAGGCGACGGTCCGCAACCATTCGGCGACGCACCTTCTGCACGCCGCCCTCAAGGCGGTGCTCGGACCGCACGTCCAGCAGCAGGGCTCGCGCGTCGGGCCCGAATCGCTGCGCTTCGACTTCACCCAGCCGAAGGCGCTGACGCCGGAAGAGGCCTTGCGGGTCGAGACCCTGGTCAACCAGGAGATCCTGCAAAACAACCCGATCGGCACCGTCGAGATGGGGATCGACGAGGCGAAGAAGGCCGGCGCCGTCGCGCTCTTCGGCGAAAAATACGGCGAGCGCGTGCGCACTATCAAGATGGGCGGCTTCTCCTACGAGCTCTGCGGCGGCACCCACGCCAATGCCACGGGCGACATCGGCCTGTTCAAGATCACCTCGGAGAGCTCGATCGCGTCCGGCGTCCGCCGCATCGAGGCGATCACCGGCCTGCGGGCCCTGGAATACGTCCGCATGCAGAGCGACATCCTGCAGAACATGGCCCGCCTCTTCAAGGCGCGCCCCGAAGAGCTGCCGGCCAAGGTCGAGGCGTCCCAGGAGCAGCTCAAGACTTACGAGAAGGAGCTCAAGCAGCTCCGCCAGGAGCAGATCGACCTGCGGATCAAGGATCTGCTGGAGACGGGCGCGACCGTCGTCAACGGCATCACCTGCATCGTCAAGAAGATCGACGCGGCGCAGTTCCCGAAGTCGTCGCACCAATCGCTGCTCGACGGGCTCGCGGCGCGGCTCAATAACGGCGTGGCGTTCCTGACCCAGGTCGAGGACGGCACCCTGTCGCTGCTCGCGGCGGTCGGCACGCCGGCGCGCGGCAAAATCAAGGCCGGCGACCTGGTGAAGGAGCTTAGCGTCGTGGCCGACGGCCGCGGCGGCGGGCGCCCGGACCGGGCGCAGGCCGGCTCGAAGTTCCCGGAGAAAGAACCGGCGGTGCTCGAGCACGCCCGGAAGCTCATCGCGCAGCTCGCGGGCGGGTGAGGGGGCGACTCGAGGTGGACGCGCGCGCTCGGTGACGGCGGTCGGGCGGGAGCGATCGTCCCCCCGAGTTTTCGAGCGCGACGCACGGGACGCGGGTGACCGCGGCTTGGGCGAGCGTGGCCCGCGTCGTCATGGCTTGGTTTCCGCGGGGGGAATGGCCGGCGAAGCCTCGGTGGTCGACGACGAATCCTTTGCCGCGTTCGGATCCTTGGCGGGAGCAGGCGGCGTCACGGGAGCCTTGTCGACTTTAGGCACGGTCGGACTCGGCGCGAGCGGCGTGACCGGCACCGGACCGGGGGTCGGTGCCGGCGGATTCGGCGCCGGCCCCGCGGCGGACGCCGTTCCATCGGTCGATTTGTTCGCGGGGTCGCTGACGGGCCCCGTCGTCGTCCCGGCGCCGGCGCGCGGATCCATGACGCTGTCGCCACCCGCTGCAGGCGGAACGGTCCCGGCGTCGGCGCGGGGATAACCCGGGCGCTCGCGGCGCCAATGGCGGGGGTCCTGGCTTTCCCGCTCTCCCTGATCGCCGTGGCAGTCGCAAACCAGCGGCTGCGACCCGTCGACGTCGTCCGTCGCCGTCTTCTTTGCTTCGTCGCCGATGACGCCGACGAGGATCTCGACGAACTTCAGCCACCACGGTGTCTTGACCTCCGCGGCGACCTGCTGCTGGGCTGCGAGGCCCCTTTGATTCTGAATATCCAGCGTCAGATCAAAGCCTTGACGCGCATCGAAGCTGGTGATCGACCAGACCGAACGACGGAAAGCGGCGCGCTGGTGCTTCGGATTTCGCACGTCCATCTGGATCGTGCCGTTCATGCCCTTGACCGGCACCGTGACGATGACGTTGAACGGCGCGCCATCGACGATCGGCTGGACACGCGGGTCGACGAAGGTGCTGTCGGCGCGCAGCAGGCGCCAGTGCACGTCGAGGTCCTTCATCGCGAGGACCTTGCCGGCGCGATAGAGGCCGCAGGCGACGTCGATGCCGCCGGCGGGGTCGGCGCGGCCTTTGGTCAGGACGTCTTGCTCGGGATCCATGAAGGCGCAGGTCAGGAAGGCGCCGGTGACCTCGGCGGGCTGGTCGGCCTCGTCGTCCTCGCTGTCTCTTTTGCCGGCTTTTCCGGCGCCGTTCGCGCTGCCGCGGTTGCCGCCGATCGACTCATCCTTCTTCGCCTTGTCGCCGATCTGGACCCCGCCCGACAGGCCGCCGTTCGACTCGCTGCAGGCGGCCGAAAACGCCAGCAGGAGCGAGAGCAAGGCCTTGGCCTTCGCGGAAGGATGCACGAGGGTCTCCTCGGACGGACTGATTTTTTCGGGTCTCTAAGCCACCTCCGAAGAAGTGGCGGGGGGAATCAAGGCGGGCGCTCAGTGCGCCGTGTCTTGCTCGACGACCTTCTTTTTGCCGGCGGCGCGCTCGTCTTCGTTGAGCTTCTCGATCGACGCCAGCACCTTGTCATGGTCGCAGGCGTCGGCTTTGCAACCGTAAATCTTCTGGATCCGGTCGACGTCGCCCTTGCTCAGGCGGCGATTGGCCAGGCCGGGCCCGATATAGAGGGACGCCGTCATGATCGAGTCCGAGTCCACCGTGGCGTTGATGTGCGCCAGGCCGAGCATGTGACCGAGCTCGTGCAGCGCCAGCGTCTGCATGTCGACGATCTCGCGCGAGTCGACCGGCTGCGTCGTGAAGCTGTCGCCCATCAGGTAATAGTTGCTGTTGAAGCGGATGTCGGCCTGGTCGATCTTCGACACGTCGCCGGGGAGGTTGTTCCAGATCGTCGTCGCGAGGACCATCGTGGGCTTGCCGGTCTTGGCCCAGTGGTCGTCCATGTAGTAGCCGTTGGTGTTGTCGTTGAGCGAGCTATAGAGGTCTTTGAACGTGTCGCCCGTCGTGTCGACGGAGCCCTCGAAGATGAAGAGCTTCCGGCCGACCGCGGTTTCCCAGAGGCGCATCGAGGCGAGGAGGCCCGACTGCTGCTCTTTGGTGAGCTCGGTGGACACCCGGAAGTGGATGGGAAGGTCGACCCAGCCGCCCGTGGCGTGCAGGCCGTAGGTCGGCGAGTTGGGGTCCTGCGCCGCCGCCGAGGGCGCGTCCGTGGACTTCACCGCGGTATCGCCGTCGAGGCTCATTTTGTAGAGCTGGGAACCGCACGCGACGAAGTTGATGAACATCGTGACCACGCACGCGACGAGCGCCGCATACTTCGAGCCGATTCCGAGCATGGTGGTGGGTCCTCCAAACCTCTTATCGTCCCGCCCGGAACGGTTCTTTAACGATCAAAATGGAAACTGAAAACCCACAGGAGTCTCGCGGCAGTAGCGGAAAAAAAGAGGGGCGCCGGACTAAGTCCGCCGCCCAGGAAGGGGGATCATCGAATAAGATCATCAAAGCATCCCTCGGAGACCGCCCGTCCGCCCTTGAGGGTCCCCTCAAGGATTTCTATTAGCCTCGATATTCCGATGCGTTATAACCCAGGTGCCCCGCGCATTGCGGCCGCACTCCCCAGACGGAACCCTCGCCATGACGCAGCTCGCCCCCTCCTACGATCCTAAGCTGTTCGAGCAGCAACTCTATGATTTCTGGATCAAAAAAGGCGTATTCCACGCGTGCCGGGACAGCGGCAGGAAGCCTTATACGATCCTGATGCCGCCGCCGAACGTGACGAGCCAGCTCCACATGGGCCACGGCACCGGCTACACGATGCAGGACATCCTCATCCGCTGGAAGCGCATGAAGGGCTACGAGGCCTTGTGGCTGCCCGGGACCGACCACGCCGGCATCGCGACGCAGATGATGGTCGAGCGCGCCCTTGAGAAGGAGGGGACGACGCGGATCGCGCTCGGCCGCGAAGCCTTCGTCAAGCGCTGCCAGGAGTGGAAAGAAAAGTACGGCAACATGATCCTCGATCAGTTCCGCGCCATGGGGTTTTCCTGCGACTGGCAGCGCCTCCACTACACGATGGACCACAATCTGTCGCAGGCGGTGCGCCAGCTCTTCGTGACGCTCTACAATGACGGGCTCATTTACCGTGGCGAACGCCTGGTCAACTGGGATCCGGTGCTGCAGACCGGGATCTCGGACGACGAGGTCGAAAGCAAAGAGGTGAACGGCCAGCTCTGGTATTTCGAGTACCCGATCGAAGGGTCCACGGAAAAAATCCAGATCGCCACGACGCGCCCCGAGACCATGCTCGGCGACACGGCGGTCGCGGTCAATCCGGACGACGAGCGCTATAAACACCTGGTCGGCAAGATGGTGCGCCTGCCGCTGGCCGACCGCTTGATCCCGATCATCGCGGACGACTACGTGAAGAGCGAGTTCGGCACCGGCGCGGTCAAGATCACGCCGGCGCACGACCCGAACGACTTCGAGATCGGCAAGCGCCACAAGCTCGCGTTCATCGACATCATGAACCCGGACGCGACCCTCAACGACAAGGTCCCCGAACGCTTCCGCAAGCCGCGTTTCGAGGCGCGGAAAGAGGTCATCCGCGCGCTCAAGGAGCTCGAGCTCTTCGTCAAAGAGGAGCCCTACAAGACGACGCTCCCGCACTCCGAGCGCAGCAAGCAGGTGATCGAGCCGCGGCTGTCGAAGCAGTGGTTCGTCGACATGAAGAAGCTCGCCGCCCCGGCGATCGACGTCGCGAAAGACGGGCGCCTCAAGTTCCACCCGGACCTGTGGAAGAAGACCTACCTCCACTGGATGGAAAACATCCACGACTGGAATATCTCGCGCCAGCTCTGGTGGGGGCATCGGATCCCGATCTGGTACTGCCGTAAATGCGACGGGCACACGACCGGCATGACGGACCCGACCACCTGCGGCAAATGCGGCAGCGCCGAGATCCACCAGGACGAGGACGTGCTCGACACCTGGTTCTCGAGCTGGCTCTGGCCGGTGAGCCCGTTCGGCTGGCCCGACAAGCAGGCCGCCGATCTGAAGCATTTTTACCCGACCGACGTGCTCGTCACGGCGCCCGAGATCATCTTCCTCTGGGTCGCGCGCATGGTGATGGTCGGCCTCAAGACCATGGGCGAGGTGCCGTTCACCGACGTCTTCCTGACCGCGACCGTCTGCGACAAGCAGGGTCGTAAGTTCTCTAAAACACTGGGTAATGGTATCGACCCGATGGAGGTCATCGAGAAGCATGGGACGGACGCCGTCCGCTTCACCGCGGTGCAGCTCGCGCCTTTGGGCGGGCGCATCAAGATGGCGCCCGAGGACTTCGAGACCGGCGGACGCTTCGTCAACAAGCTCTGGAATGCGGCGCGGTTCCTCCTCGGTTACGTGAAGGAAGGGTTCGTTCCCCAAAAGCTCGACCCGGCGACGCTCGACCTCGGCAGCAAATGGCTGCTCAACGAGTTGGCGCTCGGCGCCGAGGCCGTCGACAAGCACCTCTCGGCCTACCGCATCAACGACGGGATCGACGCGGTTTATCACCTCATTTGGGGGAGTTTCTGCGACTGGGGCGTCGAGACCGCGAAGAGCATCCTGCAAGGCCAGGACGAAGCGGCGAAGGACCGGACGATTTCCGTCCTGATCTATGTGCTCGACGGCGTCCTGCGACTGGCGAGCCCCTTCATCCCGTTCGTCACCGAAGAGCTCTGGCACAAGCTCCCGCGGCATCCCGACTGGGATCACCCCGAGAGCCTCGTCATCGCCGTGTTTCCCGAGGCGGACAAGCTGCCGCGCTTCCCCGACGAGGCGGCGCGCTGGCAGAAGGTCCAGGATCTGATCTCGGGCATCCGCTCGGTGCGGAGCCAGGCGACGGTCCCGCCGAAGACGCAGCTCGAGGCCTACGTCCTGACGGACTCCGCGACGGCCACGCTGTTCAAGGGCGCTTCGGCCGACATCACCCGCCTGGCCGGGCTTTCCCGGCTCGAGGCCGCCGCCGACCTCAAGCGCCCGGGCCAGTGCCTGGTCGCGGTCGGAAAAGGCTTCGAGGCCTACGTTCCGGCGGCGGGCCTCCTGGACGTCGCCAAGGAGAAGCTGCGCCTGGAGTCCGAAGTCGCGCGCACGGCCAAGATCGTCGCGGGGATCGACCAGAAGCTCGGGAATCCGAGCTTTGCCGACCGCGCGCCGCCCGAGGTCGTGCTGGCGACGAAGGAGCAGCGGGACAACATGCAGGCCCAGCTCGAGAGCCTGAAGATCAACCTCAAGGCGCTCAGTTGATGCTCAGGTCGTGGCAAACGCGAGGAGCAACTTGATCTGGGAACCTCGAAGTGTATGTCCCAAAATTTTAGAGGCTCGCGTCCAGCCTGGTCAAGAGCGCGAAGGAGCGCCCCGGCCGCCTCTCGTCCTTGAGAGGGTCGCCCGAGGCGCTTTTCGAGTATTCCATCAAATCCCGTCAGCGACGAAGGGCGAGCTTGCTGAAGTCGGCGGCGGCGAGGGCGCCGCGCAGGTCTTCGACGATCAGGTTCATTGGGATCGCGAAGTTAAAGTCGGTCGCGCCGCCCCAGTGCAAGGCCACGACGCTGCCCGTGGCCCGGTCGAGCACGGGCGAGCCGGACGATCCACCCTCGGTGTCGCAGTTGTGGGTCAGGGTTTTGCGTTCGGACGAAACCTCCCAGGTCGCCGTGCGCAGAGTGCAGTTGGCGCTCCGGTCGATCTCTTTTAGGCGGGCGGCGGGGTGCGAGGCCACCATCAACGGCTGGCCAACGCGCAGGGCGCCGGTCCACAGCGTCGCCGAGGGAAAGAGCCGCTCGGCGCGGACCGCTTCGGGGCTGCCGTCGCCGTCGTCGAAGGCCTCCTTGGCGGTGGTGACCCGGTAGAGCGCGTAGTCGAGCGTGAGGTTTTTCGCCAGGACCTCCTTGCAGGCGAAGGTCGACTGGCTCGCCGGCGGGACGCCCTTTTCATAGCCCATGTGGAACTGCAGGTTGTTGCACGGGGCCACCTGGAAGCAGTGGTAGTTGGTCAAAAACAGGTCCGGCGCCAGGCGGGAGCCGGTGCAGAAGCCGGAGCCGGTCCGCGTCTCGACCCGCGCCACGATGCGGGAGAAGTCGTAGAGGCTGGTGCCCTGGACCTTCCCGATGGGCTCCAGGTCGTTGGTGCCGATGATCCGGCGCTCGCTGAGCCAGGCCGGCGCGTCGGTTTCATCGTCGAGTTGAACCGCCCCTTGGGCCAGGACCGGCTGAGCTGCTCCGCCGAGGATGGACAGGGCCACCGCTGCAAGTGTTTTGCGCATCTATTCCCCTATAAGCATGTCTGGAGTGCACGAGTGTTGAGATCACATATGCGGGATGGCTGGCCGACCAGTCAACTTCTGGGCACATGAGGGGAAAAATAAGAATAAAGAGGAATTTGAAGGGGTTAGCTATGGAATGATGAGACGCTAATCATGCGTTCCAGGCATGACAAGGACTCCATCAGAAGCGCCTCTGGAATGTTGAGCGCCGGGGTCAGGCTGAGCGATTGGCCCTGAGCGCCGCTCGCCAGCGCCAGGACGCCCGCGCGGCGGAGCCCGTCCATGGCACGCGCACCGAGGCCCGGCCGGTCGAACTCGATGGCGAGCATCAGGCCTTCGCCGCGCAGACCAGCGATGCCTCTCTTCCCCGCCAGCCGCTCGGCCGCCGCGGCGAGGAACCGGCCCCCTACGGCCACGGCCCGCTCCGGCAGACGATCCGCGAGGATCGTGCGGAGGGTGACGGCGCCGAGCTCGCAGCTCAGCGGGTGACCGAAGAAGGTGCCGGTATGCAGGGCCTCCCCCGTGCTTGCCGGCCAGGCGCCGAGCGTCGACTCGGTACCGAGGCAAGCTGAAAGGGGCAGGCCGCCGCCGAGCGCCTTGCCAAGGCACAGCAGGTCGCAGGGCACTTCGGTCGCGAAGGTCACGCGTCCCGTGCGGCCAAGGCCCGTGAAGACCTCGTCATAGATAAGCAGCACGCCTTCGGCGTCGCAAAAGCGGCGGAGCTCGGCGAGCCAGGCGACCGTCAGCGATCGCACCCCGGCTCGGCCCTGTACCGGCTCGACGAGGATCGCCGCGGCCCCGTGGCCGGCTTTTTCCAGGCCTTGTTTCGCGGCCGCCAGAGAGGCACGGTCGCAGCCCGGCTCGACCCGGGCGACGGCCGGCTCCCGCAGCCAGCCGCTGAACGGCGCGCGAAAATCGGCGCGGGCGGTGAGCGGGAGGATACCCAGGTCGAGGCCGTGATAGCCGTCGTTGAGAGTTATGAAGCCGGTCTTTCCCGTCGCCAGCATGGCCGTCTTCACGGCGAGCTCGACAGCCTGGGCGCCCGACAGCGCGAGCGCCGCCCGGGTCAGGTGGCCGGGCGCGACGACGGCGGTCAACAGCTCGAGAAGCTCCACCTTCGGCCGCGAGGCGTACACGTCGCCCATGCCGTGCGCAATGGTATCGCCCCGTTCCGCCAAGGTTTTCAGGAACGTGCCGTGGTTGTGCCCAAGGGCCAGGACGCCAAAGCCGGCGCACAGGTCGATGTAGCGGCGGCCTTCGGCATCCCAGATCTCCGAGCCCTTGGCGCGCTCGAAGACGAGGGCCGGGTCACGCGCCGGATAGGTCGCATCGGGGCATTCGACCCGTTTAAGACGGTCGAGCAGCTCGTCGTTCCGCGGCACCGTCAAACCCCCTTGGCCCGCGGACCCCAGATGTACTTGTGCTGCTGGAGTTGCAGCCGCGCTCCGAGGCCCGGCTGCTCGAGCATCCAGGCGGCCAGGTCCTTCGGAGCCACGTGTCCCCAGGCGCACGAAAAGAGGACCTTGAAGCGCGTGTCCAAATGATGCTCGCGCGTCATCATCGTCGCCCAGTCGAAGTCGGCGCGGCTCGCGAGCACGAACTTGATCTCGTCGTTCGGCTTGAGGTGGTCGAGGTTCGACCAGAGGTTGCGGTCCGACATGCCGCTGTCCGGGCACTTCAGGTCCATGATGATGTGGACCCCCGGGTCCAGGCCGGCGACCGGCTCGGAGCCGCTCGTCTCGATCAGAACCTTGTAGCCCTTGGCCACGAGCTCGCCGCAAAGGATGCGGCCGCCCTCCTGCGCCAGCGGCTCGCCGCCCGTCAACTCGACCATGGGAACGGCGAGGCGCTCGACTTCGGCCAGCACGGCGGCCAAGGTCATGGACTGGCCACCCTTGAACGAGTAAGCTGTGTCGCACCAGCGGCAGCGCAACGGACACCCAGTCAACCGCACGAACGTGCAGGGGTATCCAGCGAACGACGACTCGCCCTGGATGCTGGCATAGATTTCCGTGACGGTCATCGAGCCGTTCATGGTGGGGACCCGTGGAAGCGGCAAAGCTAACAAGCAAGCACATCTGGCAGAAGGCGTTGGATACACTGCGGTCTACGCGGCGTCAAACGCTGATTATTACCGCATCAGGGCTCATCCTGCCGCAGGTTCTGGTCGACCTCTGGTTCGACGCGAGCGGCGCCCGCGCGGCGACCGAAATGAGGGCCCTTTTCGAGGGGCATGCCACCGTAAAGACAGCATTTTGGGATATGATCGCACCCGTCGTCGCCTTCGCCGGGCCGTTCTTTCTGGCGAGCGTTTTGGTATTCATGGTCGCGTTGGCGTCCTACTTCGCGCTCGTGAGCTTGGCGGTCGAGCACATGAGAAACGGGCACCCGCTGGCGGTTGGCGAAGCCCTCAGCCAGGGCATGGCGGCGGCGCTCCGGCGGATCCCCGGCATGCTCGTCGTGGTCGTAGTGCTTGCCTTCTTAGGGCAGCTCTTCGTGGCGCCGGCGATCGTGGCGGCGGTCCTCGGGCTCGTCCTGCCGGTGATCGTGGTCGCCGAGCGAAAGGGCGCCCTCCGGGCGGCGTTCGAGGCCGTGACGATCAAGTACGCGCGGCGATCGCCCTTCGGGGCCTGGGCCGTGGTCTTCAACCTGTTGAGCCTCGGAGCGACCTTCTACTTCGCGTTCATGCTCGTGGCCCTTCTGGTCGAGCAGTTTTTGCTCCTGGACCAGCGGGTTCCGGCGCTCCGTGCACTCTGGTCGGTGCGCTTCGGCAGCCTCCCGATCGGGCCGGTATACCTCGTCGCGACCCTGACGGAGTCGACGCTCCTGATGGCGATCGTGGCGCTGATTCCGGCAGCGACGGTGGCGCTCTACTTCACGGTGTCGGCACGCCGGGAGATTGCGCGCGTTTGAAGAGGTTCGGGATCTGGTCCGCCTCGGGCGGGATGAGCTCGTCGCCGAGCTGCGCCTCGAGCGTGCGCCGCAGGTCCTGCTTCAAGGCTTGGAGCACGTTTGCCGGCGTGACGCCCGGGACGATATCGCCGAGGCCGGTGACGAAGCCCCGATGCCCGCGGCCTTTGCGGTAGTCCGGCTCCCGGGTCGGATGCTTCAGGTACGCCTCGAACAGGTCGATGCGCGCCTCGACGAGCAGCGAGGCCTGGTAGAGCAAGTAGTTGCGGCTGCGGAAGAGCGACGTGCCCGCCACCTTGCGGTCTTGCGCCGTGATGTCGCTCAAGCCGCGCTGCTCCAGGCTCGTGAACCCCGGCCAGCTGAGCGCCAGCGCATCGATCAGGGCCTGGTTCAAACGCTCGAAGTAGAAGCGGTTTTGGAAGGGCTGGCGGACCCAGGCGCCGACGCTCGCGACGACGCAGCCGGGATGCAGCAGAACCGTGCCGCCGCCGCCGTAGCGCCGGAGGATCGGAACCTTGGCACTAGCACAGGCATCGACGTCGGCTTCCGTCGCGGCGTTGCTGCTGCCGAGGACGACCATCGGGCTCGCCGGCACCCATAGGCCCAAGGCCATAGGCTGAGCCGCTTGCAGCAGGATTTGATCGTCGATCCACACGGATTGCACCCGCCTTCGCCGCTATGTTAAACGCTCCACAGTCACAAACTGAAGGGGACTTTTCATGCGCCACCTGACCACGTCGATCCTTTTGATGGCCGCCCTGTCGGGCGCCGCCTGTTCCCGCGACGACGACGTTGCCCACGGTGAACCGGACCGGGTGTCGGCGCGGCTCAATGACCTTCAGCCCCTTGGAACCGTCGAGGGCTTCGGCCTGAGCGGCGACAAGCTGACCGTCGATCTCAGCGCGCCCCTGCGCGGAGACCTCTACGGAACGACGAACTGCCACGCGTATTTACCCGATGATTTCGTCCTCGGACAAGCGACCTGTCACGGCCGGCCCGAGCTTACGGCCACCGTACTCGCCAGCCAGGCCGTGCAGGCCTGCAAGGACGACCCGGCGGCGGCACCGACCCTTCAACCCGTGGTCGGCATCTTCGTGCCGGGCTGCGAGGGGTCGACCTATGATTTGGCGGCGTACCGGCTCGACCCCGACCTGCGGGTCACCTTGGAGCCCTGACCGGGATACCTAGGCTGTCCTCATCGGTCACTGACTCAACAGCTCAATCTCGCGCGCATGCCAGCCGGCATCGTGGCCGGCGATGCCAGTCACATCCGGCTGGTGTCGCGGCGTCGGGCTTGTAGCGGAATCCGCCCGACTCCTCCCGGTACTGCTGGTTGCCCAAGCCGACGGGCGCCCCGAACACGGCGCGGCCGAAGGCGCTGTCCGCAGACTCGTCCCAAGTTTCGAGCTTCTGTCGCAGCGGGCGCGTCACACGCAGCGAGTCCGTCCGGTTGGGAAGGAACGGCCAGTCAAGCAGGATGCCCGAGGTTTTGACGGCAGCATTCCCCTGAGAGCAGATTTGCTGGCGCCCCCGTCGCCACGAGGCCAAGGCGGCCGGCGCCTAATCTAAATCACGACGTCCACGGAAACAGATCTATGTTGAGCTGAAAAGCCTCCTCTTCGGGCGAAGGCGCAATATCTGCTTCGATCTCCCGGAGGACCGTAAGCAGCCGATCCCTGATCTTCAAATCGAGGCGTTTTGCCCCGGTAAATGTCTTTGAAACCAGGAAGGTGCGCTCAGCCGGGAGCTTTTGCAGTCGTTCGAGGCACCGCATCCGTAGAAGCAACTGATGGGGTAGGCAGAGCGACTCATTGGCGCTTAGGTGAACATGCTGCTTCGTGATCTGCCACCGCCCGCGCTTTCCCGCGATCAGACCAAGGCCGGCCAGAAGCGCCAGGATGGCGGCCAAACGTTCGCTCGAGATTTGGAGATCGTGCGCCAGCAGCGGGAGATCGACGCCATAGCGCTTGAGGCCGAGAAATACGTGGGCGAGCTGCACGGTTGGATCGAGGTAGTAGCCTTGTGTGGCCTGCACGTCGGTTCGTACCAACTCGGCGGAAGTATGGCGTGCCATCGCGAGATACCGGGCGCGGATCGTATCGATTTGGACTTTCAGCGACTTCCGTCGCAGGTCAAGACCCGAGCGCTCGTGCTCTAGAAGAAGGAACAGGTACTTTTGCTCGTCGTCACCGAGTTTGAAGAAAAAGGCGAGCTCGAACATCTGGTCGGCGCTGAGGTGCGCGGCGCCTGCCATGACTTTCGAAATGTACGGTCGCTGCACGCGGCAGGCATCGGCGAGGAGCGACAAGGTGACGCGACGGCCGCGAAGTGCTTCTCGATCGAGGAGGCTTCGGATGGCCTCCCGGTAGGTATCGGACGCAAAAATTGTCATGGATACCGCCCAGAATCTGGTTCCTAAAAGGGACCGAAAGTGAAAAATGTAATTTCCTTTTAATGTACGGATTGCCGGGAGTCACTGATAATTGCAATTAGTAGGCAGGTCTGTGTTTCACTCGTGACGGAGGCTCTCTCATGAAAGGTTCGGTTCTGGCGCTTGTGCTTTGTATGGCTGACACAGCCCTTGGCGGCAACTCTTCGGGAAGCGGCGGCAACCGCGAAGAGATCTCCCGAGTTTCCGCTTGGTTTCTCAATCGACCCGGTCAGGACAATGAGGTTGCTTACTGCGTCGAGTCAGACGCCGGATTTTACCGACAAAGCGCGAAGACCGCAGATGCTTCGGCCCGGCAGACCGTCGACGATGCTATCCGGCAGTGGTCGGAGTATTTGTTCGTAAAGGGCTTGGATTCGACCGCGTCAATGCCCTTCGCTTACCGCTTTGTCGCGCGCGACGCCTGCCGGGGCGACGAGGATCTGACGGTCTACCTCGGAGGGTTCAACGATCGGACCCGCGTGATCATCGACAATAATCACGAGCCGGTCGGCATTACCTATAAAGAGTCCTATGATTATGCGCGCCTTTGGTCGCGCGGATTCATCTGGATCGCCCCGGAGTTTTCTTATGAAGACCGGAGTAGTCCGGGTACCGTGCTTCGATTTCCGGCGTGGCGTGCAGAAAACAGGCTGAAGGCGGCGCTTCTGCATGAGCTGGGCCACGTCTTCGGCAGTCCGCATGTCGATGGCACGATCATGCGCGAAGATATCTGGAAATTGACTGTTGCCGACCGCATCCCCGAGATGGGCTTCGAGGAAATCTACCGCGGACGGATCGATCACCAACACGAGTTGATGCACCAACGCATGGCAGGTACCGAAGACCCTTCCGACTATGAGATTGGGTATGTCCACGATGGCCTGTACAGATTGATGGCGGAGGTCTTTGGCCGACCAGTCTCCGGAAAGCTGCGCGCAGAGATCAAGGATCATGAGTTTTTGATCGTCAGCGACGACGCGGGCCGCTACGAATTCGGCACGAGCTTCATGACCAACCGCATTCACGCTGAGACGAACGGCCTGTTTAGGCAGTCTTGGTCCGAGGGTACTTATTACTCGGAGGACTATAAATCCGCGACCTGGTATGGGCAGATGACCCTGCCAGGCGAGCAAAAGATCCCGCTAATTTACGAGTACAATGCGAGCGAGTTCCCCATCACCTTCTCATCGAACCGAAATGGGTCTTTCGAGCCGTTCGTGTCGTTTCGGTCAAAGTATTGACCTGGGGAAGGGGGGCGACTCGTCGATCTAAACGATCGAGCCCACAGGAAATTACGCTCAAAACGGCTCCCCTGCCACCACGCACCATGGATCGGCCAGCGAGGTTGCTGATTTGTCGAGAGTCGTCGCGATTGTGATCAAAACGTTGTTGACGACGTTTTGGTCTCGATCGCGACGGTTCTGACCTGGTGAGATTTCTAGTCGCTGTTGACCGTTCGTGGGCGGCTTGCCGATTTGCGCGGTTCCCGCGCAAACCGCGCGAATCGGCAAGCCGCCCACTATCTGTCAGTATTTTGTCTATTGACGGTATACCCAATATAGGTAATATTGACGTCCGGAGCATGAGGAGCGTCAGCATTGGCCATCCAGTCATTTGGCGACAAAGCCACCGAAACGGTCTTCTTCAGCGGAGGCCCGCCAAAGAAGGCCGGCTGGCGGACACTTTCTCATATAGCGACGCGCAAGCTCGACATGCTGCAGTACGCCACCTGCCTCGCTGATCTGAAATCGCCGCCGGCCAACAGGCTTGAGAAGCTCAAGGGCGATCTCACAGGGCTCCATAGCATTCGCATCAACGATCAATGGCGGATCATATTCCGGTGGCACGCGAACGGCCCGTCTGACGTACGGATCGTCGATTACCACAAATAGAATCGGGAGGTTCAGATGAGGAAAATGACCCGAAAGCCGACGTCCCCCGGCGAAATCCTGCATGAGGAATACCTTCGACCCATGGGGCTGACCCAGAAGCAGCTCGCCGACCATATCGGGGTCGACATCAAGGTCGTCAATCGAATCGTCAAGGAGCGGACCGGGATTAGCCCCGTGGTAGCCGTGAAGCTTGCCTATGCTTTCGGTACCAGCCCGGAGTTCTGGCTGAACGCGCAAATGGCTCTCGATATCTACCGTGCCGAAGAGAAGCTCGACACGCCACCGGCCCCTCTCCATAGAACGAAGTCCGCTTGATTCCAGTCGGCGACCCACGTCTCCCACTCACGGGCAAACGTCCGGTAGAGGAGGGTTTTCTCAGGCTCGTGACGCCGGTCGACGAACTGACTGGCGCTTGCGGTTGCTGCTCCCATGGAGCAGTAGTGCGCCGCGTGGGCAGGTGCTGAGAAGAGACCTCAAATGTCCGGGCAAATGTTCCAGTTTGACGCTCGACCTGATCCGCGACGTTTGGTAATGGCGCCAAAAGGCGCTGTGGAATATCGGTCGGAGCAGCGGTGCCGACGGTCATGACCAAACGGGATTGGCGTTTTCCCGGCGACGGAATGAGAATCGGGACCTTGGCGCGGCCGCAGGCATCGGCGTCGTTCCGTCACGGCGTTGCTGCTGCCGAGGACGACCATCGGGCTCGCCGGCACCCATAGGCCCAAGGCTATGGGCTGCGCTGCTTGCAGCAGGATTTGATCGTCGATCCACACGGATTGCACCCGCCTTCGCCGCTAGTTCATACCGAGGGTGGAGCCCTGACCGGGCTTGGGGCGGCACATCGCGTCGAGGGCCTTGAAGGGGTCGCCGCGCTCGTCCGTCAGCCGGTGCAGCTCGTCGAGGAAGTCGATCATGCGCGGCTTCTTCAGGCAGGCGTGCGCCCTGGCAAAGGCTTCGGTGTCGGGCAGGTAGAGGGAGTTGGCGAGGATGGCGGCGTTGTTCCACTCCTCGTCTTTCACGTAGTCCACGGCGGCGAACGGCGGCTTGAGCGGCGGCCGGAGGTACCTGGCAAAGGTCGCCGCTTTTTGGGCGAGGATCTGGTCGCGCGGCGGGCTCGGGCTTTGGGAATAGAGGTCCTCGAGCTCCTTCTTGAGCTTCTCGAGCCAGACCTTGAAGGTGCGGCGGTCCTTGAGCTTGGCGGTGAACTTCGCGACGTCTTCCGGCGCGCCGACCTCTTTCAGGTAGATCCGGGCGAGCTCGATCCCCGAGTATTCGGCGAGGTTTTCGTTGAACTCGACCGAGCCGGGCGACCAGTACGTCCGGTGCGTGAGCTCGTGGAGCAGCAGGTGCGCGAGCTCGCCCTCGCTGCGCGCGACCATCGAGCTGAAAAGCGGGTCCTCGAACCAGCCGAGGCTGGAAAACGCGCTGGCGGCCGTCTCGTGCACGTCGAGGCCTTCGGCGCGGAGCCGGGCGGCCTCCCCGTCGCGTTCGCCTTTTTTGAAAAAGCCGAGGTACGGCACCCGGCCGACGACCGGAAACCACCAGGTTCGCGCCTCGAGGCGGTCGGGCTCGGCGGCCTGGACGATGTA
>JAYVWD010000594.1:0-2444 GCA_043786345.1 Pseudomonadota bacterium | reverse complement strand
CGAGCGGCCCGGCGTTCCTCGTCGTCGCGACGGCCTCGCCGCTGCTCCAAAGCTGGTACTATCGCGCGACGAAAGACGGATCAAAAGCAGACCCTTACGTCCTCTACGCCGCCGGCAACACCGGCAGCCTTCTGGCCCTCGTCGCCTACCCGCTCGCCATCGAGCCCAACCTGCGCCTGATGCAGCAGTCCTGGCTCTGGACCGGCGGCTACGCGCTCCTCTGCGCGCTTTTCCTCGTCGTCGGCGTCGTGATGTACCGCTCCCGCCCGAAGCCGGCCCTGGCGGCCGCCGCCAGGGTCGCGACCACCCGGACTAAGACGAAGCAGGAACGAGAGGACGAGGAAGACGACGACGGCGCCGCCGCGTACCTGCGCAAAAGCGGCTTCGACCAGCTCCCCGCCGACGAGGGCGCGCACGGCCCGAAGGCGGAATGGGACTTCGATCCGCTCTTGGAGTGGCTCGAGCCCCGGGCCGCCCGGTCGCTCGCGCCCGCCGTCGTGCACAAGGCCACCTGGGTCGCCCTGGCCTTCATCCCCTCGAGCCTGATGCTCGGCGTTACGACCTACATGACGACCGACGTGGCCTCGATCCCGATGCTCTGGATCCTGCCGCTGCTCCTCTACATCCTGTCGTTCGCCGTCGTTTTTTGGAAGTATCCGGCGCGCCTCGACCGGCTCCTCGGCAGCCTGCTGCCGCTCGCGATGATCGCGGTCGTGTTCCTCACCTTCGCCGACTATCGCCAGAACCTCGGGATCCTGATGGCGATCCACCTCGGCGCGTTCCTGATCGCCGCCCTCGTCTGCCACGGCCGCCTGGCGCGGGCGCGGCCGGCGCCCGAGCATCTGACCGGGTTCTACTTCTGGCTGTCGCTCGGCGGCGTTCTGGGCGGCCTCTTCAACTCGATGCTGGCGCCGCTCCTCTTCAACAGCGTCGCCGAGTACCCGCTGATGCTCGCGGTCTGCGTCGTTATGGGGTCCGCCCTCAAGTCGAGGAAGCCGCTCACGCTCCGCGAGGTTCCCTGGGTGCTCGGCGCCGGCGCGGCCGGTGCGTTCATGATGACCAAAATGATTGGCCTCTACCGCACCGGCGAGCTCGACTTCGCCTCGTTTCACCTGCGCAACTACCTGACGGAGGAGGTGACGCGCATCAGCCTCACCTTCGGGCTGCCGCTGCTCGCCTCGTTCGCCTTCTTCCTGCGGCCGCTTCGGCAGGCCGCCCTCGTGCTCGGCGTCGCCATCGTCGCGCTGGCGCAGGACGTCGATTCGACGACGCTCTACCAGGCGCGCAGCTTCTACGGCGTGCTCAAGGTCCGCCAGCACGAGAACCCCGAGGTCCACAGCCTGGTCCACGGCGGCATCCTGCACGGCGAGCAGCGCCTGGACGACCCGGCCGAGCGCCGGATTCCGCGCTCCTACTACCACCCGGACGGGCCCCTCGGGCAGGTGATGCAGACGATCTTAGAGCACCGGCCCCACGCGAAGATCGGCGCGATCGGCCTCGGCACCGGAGCCCTCGCGGCCTATGGCACGCCCGACAACGAGATCACGTTCTACGAGCTCAACCCGAACGTCGAGGCGCTCGCGCGCGACCCCAAGCTCTTTACGTATGTGGACGACTGCCTCAAGCGCTGGTGCCACCTCAACGTCGTCATCGGGGACGGGCGGCTCAAGCTCCTCGAGTCCTCCGACACCTATGATCTGATCGTGGTCGACGCCTTCAGCTCGGACGCCATCCCCGTACACCTGATCACCCTCGAGGCCCTGCAGGCGTACATGGCCCACCTCACGCCCGGCGGCGTCGTCGCGTTCCACATCTCGAACCGGTACGTGAACCTCGAGCCCGTGCTGCTCAATCAGGCGAAGGAGCTGGGCCTCGGCTACGCGCTTCGCTCCGACGAGGGCGACGAGGCGACCGGCAAGGGCACGTCGGTGTGGGCGATCATCGCGGGGCAGAACGGGCCCTTCGACGTGATCACGGCCGACGAGCGTTGGCGCGGGCTCGAGGGGAAGGACGGGGTCGGGATCTGGGCGGACGACTACGCGAACGTGCTGAAGACGTTCACCTGGTACTGACGCCGCGGGTCCTCATCTGGACTTGCCAACCCCCACTGAGCTAAGCTCGATCATCCAACTTTCACCACGATAACCTAAAAAAAAAGTCCCATGGTCGCAAACGACGGACGGCGCCTCATCCAATCGCTTCGTGCTTGCCTCAGCGGCAGCGCCGGGTTGGAGCATGCCTGCGTCCTCGCCACCGTCGTCCGCACCGCCGGCTCGACGTACCGGAAAGCGGGCGCCCAGATGCTCGTGCCAGCAAAGGGCGACGCCATCGGGATCCTGAGCGGCGGCTGCCTGGAAGATGACATCATCAAGGCCGCCCGGGGCCTGCTGGCCGCAAACGCCCGCACCGCGCCGCATACGCAGCTCCTCTTCTTCGACCTCATG
>JAYVWD010000593.1:0-6252 GCA_043786345.1 Pseudomonadota bacterium | reverse complement strand
GCGCGCGGGCCTGGGCGCGGCCTTCGGTGGTCAGCGGCCAGAGCGGCTCGGGTAACGCCGCGTCGGGCGCGGAAACCGCGTGGCGAATCAGGTAGATGGCGCTCATGAAGGCACCCCCTTTTTCAGCAAGGAGACCGGCTCGTTGCGGAACCCAAAGTCCGCCCAGGAGAGCCCATGCTCATCCTCCCACCGGGCCATCTCGTCGAAGTAAATCGCCTTGTGTCGGGTCTTGAGCACGGCGCACAGGCGCCGACGCGCGAAATTTTCCTGAAGGGCGCCGGCCTGCTCTTCAAGGGAAACCCCATGGCCTACCTGACGCCGCTCCAGATTCTGGTTCGACCCTGAGGCCGCGCGGCGCCCGAAACAAGTTGAAGGGTTCTCAACCTTCCACTCACTTCGACCTGATAGGTTTTTGATTTTTTAGGAAGTGGGGTGGCTAGTGGGGATTGAACCCACGAATGCCGGAATCACAATCCGGTGCGTTAACCACTTCGCCATAGCCACCATAAAGGAAGCCCTACTTTACTCATCCCGGTCGCCAAGTCAATTGCCTACTTGATTGGCTCCAAGCGCCCGCGGTTAAAGCGAAACTCGGCGACGCGCTGCTCGCTCCAGACCGAGCCGTCCCGGGATGCGGCGAGGGTGACGAGCAGCTCGTCGCCGTCGCTCAAGGATTTGTCGAACAAGAATCCCGTCAGCGGACTCATCGGCCCCGTCAGGAAGAAATCGTAGGTCGCCGCATTCAGTTTGCCGGTCGGCGAGGGGTCGGCCGGGGTTAGGTCCAGCACCTTTTCGGCCAGCTCGAGCTTGCCGATCTTGAGCTTTCCGGCCTGCTCGACCCGGACGTAGAGCTTGAGCGGGACCTTGGGGTCGATCCGCTGGACCGCGACCGAGAAGAACACATGGCTCTCATCGTGAGGGAGCGCGGCGGCGCCTTCGGCCGGCGGCTCGCCGCTTTCGTCGGGGTTCTCACCGGCGTCCTCGAGCGTGCGCACCGAGCCCGGCACCGTCCGCGTCGTCACGAGCACCCGGGAAATCTTCGGCTTGTCCTCCGAGTCCCGCGGCTGATCCAGGTAGAAGTTCGCGAGCTTCTTCTTCGCCCGCGCATAGCGCGTCGGCACCGGCAACGGCGGCCCGGCGCTGAACTGGGCCCCGTCGAGCTTCCCGAAATGCTGTTTGATCTCGGCCCGCGCGGCGCCCTTCGGCTGCACATTGAAGGTCACTTTGCGCGGAACCTGCTCCAGATCGGAGAGCAGAAGCAGCACCTTCACCAGGCGCTCCGGGTGGTCGGAATCGAGGAGCCCGTAGAACGCGTCGAGCTTTTCCCGGGGCGACGGCAGCTGCTTGATCTCGGCCATCCGCGCGATGCCTTCGGTCGCCTCTTTGATCGCGTCCGCCGACGCGAACCGCCAGTTGAAGAGCCGGAACGGATAGAGCAGGAACGCCTTGAACCACGAGGCGTTGTGCAGAAGCGTGTTCCGCCGCTCCGGATCCTTCCACGCTTCCGGATCCGTCCCGAACGCCTTCGCGTACGCCTCCCACTTCGCGTCGACCGAGCGGTCAAGGATGCGGTTCAAGACCGGCGTCGTGAAATGCACGATCGCCTGCGCCCCGAAGCTCCCGAGGTAGGTCGCCGGGACGTGCAGCATCGCCACGTTGTCCTGCGGGTCGGTGAAAAAGCCCGTGCGCCGCCGCTCGACCTCGAGCTCGTGGTCTTTGAGCGGGATCGAGGGCGCGTCGGCGAGCGGCAGCTCGGTGAAAAACCGCACGTCCTCCAGGTATTTGTCGTACTCGCCGACGTCCACGTAACGGTCCTGGATGCCGAGCGTCGCCGTAAGCCCGATCGGATCGGGGTCCGCCTCGAACGCGAACGTGTAGGCGGTCGGGTCCTCCGGATGCTCCTTCGAGACGATCTTGCGCACTTTCATCGCCACCGACGCCTGGACGCGGGTCTCCTCCTCGCCGACCAGGATGTCCCATCTCTTGTCGACGACGTCGCGCGTCGCCTCGAGGACGTAGAATTTCCCTTCCGGGTCGGTGATCTCGATCTCGCCGTCGTCGTGCCCCGCCTGGCGCTCGCGCCGGTAGACGGCGATGTTCGGGCCGTTGTGCAGCAGCTCCTCCTTGCGGATCTGCGTGCGGGTGAACTGGAACGCGACGCCCGTATCGAGCCCTTTTTCGACGTTGTCGAGCCAGCGCTCATGCGAGGGCACGAAATCACCTTTCACCGCCGCCTCGTACGCCTTGCGCGCCAAAGGGTTGCGCAGGTCGTATTCGTAGACCTGGTCGAAGAGGTCGGCGAGCGCCTGCTCGAAGCTCAAGTTCACCGGGAAAGCGCCGATCGGCACCCCCGGCCACACCCAGTGCCAGCTGAAGATCGTCGCCGCCAGCGCGCCCTTCAGCACGGCATACTTTTTCCCGAGGAACGGGCTGACGATGTGCCCGGCACGCCGCAAATCCTTCAAGCCGACCCAGGCGATGTTCTCGGCGCGGCGCAGGACGTTGATCCGGTGCTCCCCGCGCTTGAAGACCGCGTAAGGCAGGGTCTCGTCGAGCTGGCCGATCTTGTAGAGGAGGTCGCGCGACGACTTGTCCAAGGCGCCGCCCAGGTCGATCGGCAGCTGGACGCCGCCGGAGATCGCGTAGCTCCGGATCGAGCCGATCGGCATCGTTTTGAAGGCCTCGGTGTCGAGGGGAAACACGAACGGCGTCTCGAGCTGCCGCAGCGGATCATAGAGTTCGTTCTGGTTGAACGACGGCGGCAGGATCACCGCCAGCCCGGGAACGAGGCCGAACCAGTTGTTGAGCCAGCGCCGCCAAGTCGGCAGCTCATTCTGCTCGGCGAGGCGCATGCCGTCGTTGCGCAGGTAGATCTGCAGCACCTCGACGGTCCCATCGATGCCGAGCGAGATCGGCACGTTGTGGATGCGCAAGAGCTCCTTCGAGTACCGGGGCCCGAGGTTGACGCGGTCCACGACCACATAGGAGCCCGAGGTCGTCGAAAACACGTCCCGCTTCAGCGCCGCGTTGAACCACACGTTGTCGTTGACGTGGAAGTTCCGCTCGTTGTCGAGGACGCTGTAAAATAGCGAATCCATGAGCGATTCGACCGACCGATTGATCGCGTCGGCGCCCCCCGAGATGCTGGTGATGAGCGCCGGATTCTGCAGGATCTGCTCGAACGACTTGAAATAGGAGCTCTCCTCGACCGGCGCCTCCTCCTCCTCGGTGTATTCGATGTCGACCGCCCCGGCCGCCGCCTTTGCCGCGCCCTGTTTCCGCTCCTTGGCGCGATCCTCTTCTTGCGGGGGTTCCGGCGCGGATTCTTGCGCGAACGCCGCGCCGGCCGCGAGCAAGCCCGCACACAAGGCGACGACGATGGCCGGCATCCGCCTCAAAGCTGCCCCCCCAGTCCGGTCGTGAACATCCAGCGGCGCTTGCCGTCGCCGTTCTCCGATTTCTGGTAGGCGAGGCCAAGCCGAAGCAACCCATGCTCCTTGACCCGGAAGTCCTGGCCGACCGTCCCCATGCGGAAGCGGTAGCGCTCGTCGTCGAACTGGACGACCCACCGGCCGCTGCCGCGGACGGCGCCGGCGTACGCGAGCCGGATGATCTGCTGGAACGCCTCGCCGCCGCCGGTCGGCTCCGCGAGCCTTCGTACGAACTCGAACTCCGTCGTGTCCGCGCGCCGGCTGACGTTGACGAGCCCGAGGCCCATGCGCCGCACGCCGTGGTTTTCGCCATAACCGGAGACCACGATGCGCGAGCCGTCGAGCGCCGAAATATCATAGGAAAGACGGAGGCTTGCCGCTGCCTGCCGGCGCACGGTGCGGAGGTCGGCCGCGCTCGGGAGGTCGAGCGACTCCCTCGCGCCGCCGGTCCTCTGCGCCTCGGCGTAGCCGATGTCTAGCCGCGTATTCACTTTGTTGTCGATGCCGAGCGACGCGCCGTACCGTGGCGAGGCCCAAAAGCTGCGGTTCTCGAAGGTCCGATAGGACTCGGCCGCCCAGGTCGTGTCGAGGCCGAAGGGCAGCGACATCCGCCCCGCCTGCAGAAAAAAGCGGTGAAGCGCCGGATTGCCGACCTGCACGAGCGCATAGTCGGTCTCCCGTTCCAGATCCTTCGGCGCCGCCGCCGTCTTGCCGCCTCTGGCGAGGAGCAGCCGGTCGCGCAGGTGCGCGCGCCCCTGCAGCGACAGGTATTGCCCGTAGTAAAGGCCGAGCGCCCCCTGGGCGTAGCGCATCCAAAAGTTTTCCCGCGGGGCGCCGGTGACCGCCGTGATCTCGGCCCCGGCTTCGCCGCGGGCACAGGCCGAGACGCCGATCGCCTCGGCCCCTTCGTCCGTCTCCGGATCGGCGCCCAGCTCGCAGGTCCCGAGCTGCACGTGGCCGTCGGCGAAGCTCTCCGCCCGCGCCACGCCGCCGAAGGCCAACGCGGCGAGGACGAGCGCCCTCAATTGTCGTTCAAATAGCCCCACTCGCGCAGCACCTTCTCGAAGCGGGGATTGCCGGTGACGATCCGGCGGTTGTCCTGACCGTTGTCTTCGACGCGCCGCAAAAAGGCTTCCGGCTTGCCGCCGGCCCCGAGCAACGTAAAGCGGCCGCTCTGCTCCCGCGGCAGCTCGGCGGGGGCCGCGCTGACCGGGAGCCGCATGGAGGTCAGGGTCACCGCGACCGGCACCCCGTCGATCCGCACGGTCGGAAGCGCGGTCGGCGCCGTCGCGAGGCGCACGATGCTGCGCCGGCGGTTCTGCCCGGCGACCCGCACGACCCCGTCGTCCCTGAGCTCGACACGGACGTCGTCGTATTCGGTACGCGCGGCGGACCCCGGCGCCAGGAGGACCTCGAACGGCTTTTCCGCGGGGTCGTCGATGACGAGCTCGTAGGCGTCCTTCACGCCGTAGAAGGCCTCATAAGTGGCCTCCGCCCGCGCGAGCAAGGCCGGATCGAGCGGCGTCAGGTCCTGCGCCTCGCCCGGATCTTTTGCGAGGTCGAAGAGCTGGCGGTCCTGGTAGTAGAGCCGGCGCTCGCCCCAGAATTTGTTTTCTTCGAAGACCATCTTGTCGGTCGCGTCATAGAGCCGGATGTACTTGTATTGCCCGCCGAAATAGATCGCCCGCCCCTGGAACGCCTCGGCCCCGAAAGTGCGCCCGGCCAGCTCCGCGCTCAGCTCGCCCGTCCGCACGGCGGTCACCAGCGAGCGCCCGGCGCACGGGGCGTTCTGCGGAACCCCGAAGCTCTCGAGCAGCGTCGGCGCCGCGTCGAGGGCCGACACGTGCGCCGTCACCTCGCGATGCGCCGTCTGGCCCGGCTCGTGAACGAGCAACGGCACGTGGATCTCGTCGTCGTAAAGAGTCGCGCCATGGTCGAAAAAAGCGCCTTCGAACGAGGGTCCCGCCGCGTTCGGCGCGAAGCGGCGCACCGTGTGCTGGTCGCCGTGATCCGCCGTGAGCACGATTTCGGTCGTCTCGGCGAGGCCGAGCGCCGAAACGGCGGCGAGGACCTTGCCGAGGTAGCGGTCCGTATACGAGATCTCGGACTGATAGAGCCAGCGCAGCAGCTTCGGGTAGGACCGGAGCGCGCCAAAGCCCGGCCAGGTCCGCGCCAGGTCCGCGACCGGCGCGCGATAGGGCGCGTGGGGCCCGTTGTAATGCACGTAGAGCAGGAAGGGGTGGTCGGCGTTGTCGCGGAGCCACTGGATCGTCTCGCGCGTCACGTCCGGCGTGTCGTAAGCGTCGCGCTCCAAGGCGATCTGGCGGTCGAAGCCGTGATGGACGCCCACCCCATAGATCTCCGAGACGACCGACACGTTACCGATCATCGCCGTGTCGAAGCCCGCCCCACGGAAGAGCGCGGGAAACGACGGCGGCTGCGTCGCATAGAAGTCCTCGCGCTGCGCGCCGGTCGCGCTGTAGGCGAAGGCGATGCTTCCGAGGTCGCTCGGCCGCCGGCAGGACAGGAACGCGTTGGTCGACGGGCTCGTCATGTTGCCGGCCGCGATCGCCTGCGTGAACTGAGTGGATTGCGCCGCGAGCGCCTGCATGTTCGGCGCCGCCTTGCTCGCCAGCCCGTCAGCGCGCAGCGTGTCGACCAGGATCACGATCGCGCTCTTCACCGGCTCCTTCGTCGGCGCATAGAACGCGAGGTCGCTGACGATGCAGCCGGGCCCGGCGGCCGCGGCGCATTTGAGCTTGAGCTCCATGGCCGCCGACGAAAAATCCACGTCGAGGCGCTGGGGCTCCCAGCGGTTTAC
>JAYVWD010000592.1:0-2619 GCA_043786345.1 Pseudomonadota bacterium | reverse complement strand
TCCCGCCGCCCTGGAGCGCGTCCGCGACGCCGTCGGCGTTGCTGTCGGCGTCGGCGGCGTTGCCGACGCCGTTGCCGTCCTCGTCGGCGTCCAGCCAGTTGACGAGGCCGTCGCCGTCGATATCGGGGTCCTTGGCGTTGGGCCGCCCGTCCTTGTCCGTATCGGCCTCGGTCGACGGTGCGGCGGCCAGCGCCGTGAGCGCGGTGACGCCGTCCGGCACGCCGTCGCCGTTCGCGTCGCCGGCGAGGTCGTTTTCGGGGTGGATCCCGCTGGCATCGTCGAAGCACAGGAGCCCGCCGGTACGGGTGACCTGCGGCAGCGCCCCGGAACCGATCGTGAAGAACGGACGGACCTTCCCCGGCTCCGTCGCGGGCGCCGCGTAGACCGAGGCGACCAGATGGTCGGGGGTGAGCAGCGCGAGCGCGTAGGTCCCGCCATAGCGGGCGACGTCGCCGATGGTGAAGCCGCCGCCGGCGTCGATCGACGCGACGCTCGCCGCGCCCGTCCGGGTGTCGACGAGGGCGAGCAGCCAGCCGGCGAGCGAGCCGGCGCCATCGGCCTCGTTGAGCGCGCGGCCGCGCAGGTCGAAGAAGGGCCGCTGAGGCTTGTACGGGCCGGCGTCGCCACCGCTGGGCGGCGGCTGTGTCGCGTTGCGCCCCGGATTGCGGGACGTGAGATCCAGGCTGCCGTGGCTACAGGCGCCGAGCAGCCCGGCGGCGAGGGCGAGGACGGGAATACGGAGCATGGACACCTCCAAAAGGGGACGGAAAGCCTCGTCTCTTAAAACGGGCGAACGGTCCGCGCTGCGCCATGGGCCTTTGGGCGATCTTACTAGGGAATGGGGGAAACCCCAAGGAACCCGTGCCTTTGGCCCTTACCTTCAAAGCCTGGGGCGGTACACCCAGAGCGTCCCGGCGGTTAGGCCCGCAAGGCTCAGGTAGCCCGTGCCGACCGTGCGGCGGCCGTTGGCGTTCTGCTCGAAGACGCACAGGTGCTGGCCGTCGGCCGAGACGGCTTTGACCACCGACGTGTGGTGCAGGGCGTGCGAACTCCAGACGAAGGCGCCGATGTCGACGCTCTGCGAGACGTCACGGTATTGAAGGATGTCGCCCGGCAGGATCCCGGCCGCGGTCTTGTTCGCCGCGGTGATCGTGGACACGAGCGTGCCCCACACATAGTTGGCGTCCAGACCGAGGGGGCCGAGCTGGTAGGCCGTCTTCGCGCCGGCCCCGCGCAGGGCCTGGTCGGCCAGGTCGGTGCATTCGCCGCGGTCGACGCGCTGGCCCAACTTGCCGCGGGCGAACGTCACGACGCTCCGATTGAGGCCGGTCATCGCCGCCTCGTCCCAGGCGATGGCGTCGGGACAAGCGGTGGAGTAGGCGAGGGTGGCGCTCGTCTGGCGGGGGGCGGAGCCGCAGGCCGCGACTAGGGCAAGGACCGTCAGGAGAAACGTGGGACGCATGGGCGTATACCTCCGAAAGTGGCTTGGGGCTCGCGGCGAGAAGGCCGCATCTAAACCGAGTTCGTTGAGGCGGGAAAGCGGATTTATATAAGAAAAAGGCCCCGGGGTGTCACCCGGAGCCCACACTAAACAAAAATCGATTTACGAAGGCGCGCGTCAGCCGCCGGTGACGGAGATCCCGTCCACCAGCACGTAGGGCGCCGAGCAGGAGCCGCTGACGATCTCGGCGACGTTCGAGACGGCGAGCACCTTCATCGCGAGGTCGAAGAAGTTGCCGGCGATCATCGTCTCGGTGACGCTGCCCGCGTCCTCGCCCTTGACGTAGAGCCGGCTCGACTTGGCCACCCCGCTGAAGTCGCCTTTGACCGGGTCCGAGTTGCCGCTGAAACGGTCCACCATCAGCAGATTGGCGTGGGACGCCAGGATGGATTTCAAGGAGTCGGTGCCCGTGGCCAGCTCCAGCGCGAACGGGCCGCCGGAGTGCCCGGTCGTCTGGCCGCCGGTCTTCTTGGCGCTATAAAGGTCGTGCAGGTGCATCCCCAGCACGCCGTTCTTGAGGATCGTGGTGTCCTTGGTCGGGACGCCGTCGCCGTCGAAGGCGGTCGCGCCGGCGAAGCGCGCGTCGTGCGGCCGGTCGGTGAGCGTCAGCAGGTCCGAGCTCACCTTCTGGCCGACGGACTTGTCCCAGCGGCTTTTGCCGTCCATCACCTGGCGGCCGCCCGCGTGGTAGAGGATCATGCCGAACAGCAGCTCCTGCACGGCGCGCGGCGAAAACAGCACGGCGCCCTTGTAGCTCGGCGCCTGCCGGGGCTTGAGGCCGCCCAGGATCTTGGTGGCGAAGGCCCCGGCGCCGTCGAGCGACTTCGCCAGCAGGCCGTCTTTCCCGAAGGAAAAGCTGCCGTCGTAGTCGAAGCCGGTGACCTCGTCGCCGTCGCGCGCCATGCCGAAGAAGCTCCAGGTCGCGATCGACTGGCGCTCCGTCTGGCGCACACCGTGGGAATTGCTCATGCCGTGCCAGGACACGTCGCAGGCCATCTCGTAGCGGTCGAGGGCGACGCGCGGGTCGCGGGTGAGCAGCGCCAGCGTCTCGGCCATCATCGTCTGGATCTCTTCCAGGTCGAGCGTCGCCAGGCGCTCGTCGTACATGAAGGGGAGCG
>JAYVWD010000591.1:0-2356 GCA_043786345.1 Pseudomonadota bacterium | reverse complement strand
GGCCGTCGATCACGTACCAGCCGTCCTCCTTGAGCGGGAAGGGCGCGAACATGTTCCACTTCTGGTCGAGGCGCAGGGCCGGGCCGATCTGGCTCCACGGCGGCTTCATGTCGAAGCTGATCCACGGCACCGTCTTGACGTTCCACAGCGCGCAGTAGCCGATCGCGAGGAAGGCGGCGAAGGTCAGGAGCCACGGCTCGCGCCGGGGCCCGAGCGGGCGCTCGGTCAGCAGCGCCGCCGCGGGGCCGTCAAGGACGCGGGCGCGGCGGAGGACAGGATCGGCTAGCGGCGCGAGCCGGCGCAGGGGCAGGCGGCGCGCCAGAAAGCCGAGCCAGGGCGAGTGCTCCAACACGGCGACGACCGCCGCCCAGCCGGCATGCGTTTTACCCGTGCTTTCGCGGACGTCCCAGAAGTTGGGGGCGGACTCGACGGCGGCGGCGGTCGCCAGCACCGGGGTAAGACCCGGCGCCGCGACCGTCGCCGTGGCGCCGTCCACGGTCCCGGCCAGGCTCGCCGGAGCGGGCGCCGGCGCCACGGGGCCGCTGCCGAACGGGGCCTGGATCGCCGCGACCTTGATGCCGTCCACGAGCAGAAATTCCCGCGCCACCAGCGCCATTTTGCGCGCCGCGGCGCTCGCGCCGTCGTACGACAGCGTCATGCGCCGCCGCCTCGGCGTCCGCATGGTCGCCGTCAGCGCGTCGAAAAGCGGGGCGGGAAGCAGCGGCAAAAGGGCGACGATATCGACCCACGGGAAGATCCCGAGGCGCATCGACAGGTCGAAGTTGAAGTGCATGAACGCCAGCAGCGCGACCGTCACGACCCGCACCGGCACGAAGAAGAACGGGCACAGGATCAGAAAGCCCGCCGCCGCCTCCAGCACATAGACGATGTAGGTGCTGGCGCGCAGCATGTCCGGGAAGTTGAGGAGCCAATGCCCGAAGGCAGTGGTGAACTGGTCGAGGTTCAATGCGTAGTAGCTGGCGGTCCCCTCCGGCCACCACTCCCGGCCGGTTTTCAGCGCGACGGTCGAGAAGTAGATGAAGGCGATCTGCAGGACTAGCGCGATCGACCCGCCGCCGAAATAGAGCGGCGGGTCGTCGGCCTTGTCCGTGCGCAGCGCCGCGTCCACCGACCACACGCGGCCGAGGGGCAGGAACATCGCCCAGAAAAAGAGGAGGCGGAACAGCACGTCGCCGCCGTTGAGGACCATCGGGTTGCGGTTCTGCACCGACACGAGCAGGACCCAGGCGACGACGGTGGCGGCGCGGGTGCGCCAGCCGAGCGCGACGCACAGGCTCGCCAGCAGCGTGAGCGAAAACAGGATGACCTGCCAGCCGAGCGTCCCGTTCGCGAAGTGCAGCGAGGTGTGCAGGTGGTTCACGAACTCCGTCGCCGCCGCGCCGACGGGCAGCACGCCGAAGTCGGTGTAGTGCGCGCGGATGTCGCGCCACCGCATCAGCGTGTCGAGCCCGAGCAGCGCGCCGATCCCGAGCCGGAAGAGCGCCATGGCGCGCGCGTCGAGCGAGAATACCGTCTGCGGCGGCGTGAAGGCCGGATTCCGCGTCGGGCTCAGCGCCAGCGCGAGGGAGATCAGGACTTTCCGCATCAGAAGTACGCCCTGATTCCGCCGCTCAAGGCGGGCACGAGGCCGGTCCCGGGGAGCGCGCCGACTTTGGCGGCCACCTCGGCGAAGACCGAAAGATGGAGCGGCTCGACGTCGCACTGGAGTCCGACGGGCAGGTGCAGGTACCAACGCTCGCCGGGCGCCGCGTCGCGCTCGGCCTCGCCCGAGAGCCCGAGGCCCGCGTAGGCGCCGCCCCGGAGGATGCCGTCCGAGAGGCTGCGGGGCCGGAAAAACCGCTGATAATCAGCCTGAAAAAGCGCCGCCTCGTTGCCGACGTGGGCGACGACGTGGTACGCATCGTCCTTGGACGGGGCGTACTGGACGCTCAACGCGGGCTGCCCTTGAATCGCCGCGCCGACGCCCCACTCCGCCCGGGCGGGGGACGCGAGGGCGAGCGCCGCCAGAATGATGGGACGGGCAAAGGGCATGGATCGTTTCCGGTGGGTGGAGGGCCCTTTGATTTTAACATGAGCCAATCCCCTTATCAGGACGAGATCCTCGCGCACGCCCGCGCCCCGCACGGCCTCGGCGCGCTCGACCCTTGCGACGCGCGATCCGCCGTGCTGAACCGCCTCTGCGGCGACGCCGTCGAGGTCTTCGCGCGGCGCCGCGACGGCGGGCGCTTAACCCTCGGATTCACGGCGAAAGCTTGCGCATTGTGCCGCGCCAGCGCCTCGCTTCTCAGGACACTCGCCGACGGCCGCACGGCGGCGGAGGCGCAGGACCTCGTCG
>JAYVWD010000590.1:0-1984 GCA_043786345.1 Pseudomonadota bacterium | reverse complement strand
CACGGGACGCGCCGACGCACGCGCTGATCGCGAGCACTAAGGCGCAGGAAACGAGGCGTTGGGCGCGGAGGGTAGGCATCGCCCGAGTATAAACCGAGGACCGCGACCCTGTCGCGCGCTGTCCTCGCCTCCCCGGTTCGTGCGACAATGAGTCGTAAGACTATGCTTGCGGAGGAGACTTCCCGAAATGACACTGTTGCTGCAACTGCGGACTTACACCGTGATCGCCTCGTTGAACGTTGCCGTTGCCGGTCTGGCCCGCGCCGAGGACAAGCCCGGCGCCGTCCCCGCCCCAGCCGCCGCCGCCCACCCGCCGGGCGAGGCTCCCGCGAAAAAGCCGCCGCCGCCGGTAAAAGGCAAGAAAGCGCCGCCGAAAAAGGGCGCGAAGCCGCCGCCACCGCCGAAAAAGGACGACGAGGACAAGGACGAGCCGACCCCCGCGGCCGATGCCGGCGGCCGCGGCACGACCGGGATCGCGCTCAAGTTCGGCACCGCCTCCTTCTCCGGCGATTTCAGCGAGGACAAGGGCCAGTCGATGTACGGCCTGATGGCCCTCCTTTATCCGACCGAGGGCTCGCGGGCGAGGCCCAAGGCGCAATGGACGCACGATTTCCTCCTCGGCTTCGAGCTCCGCACGATGGTCGACCTCGAGTTCTCGAGCGCCAAGCAGAGCGGGACCTACGCCGTCGGCGGCGCCGACAAGAAGGTCGGCGTGACGATGCTCAGCGTCAACGGGCTCGGCTGCTTCCTCACCGACATCCCCGTCCAGGTGTGCCCTTACATCGGCCTCGGGACGATGGAATTCCAGGAAAATGGCAACAACGACTCGACCGCCGGCGTCTACCCGTACGGGCTCGTGGTTCCGTTCAAATTGGACAATCTCTTCAGTGACTTCGGACTCCTCGCCGGAGCCCAGATGAACTTCTACGGCGTCTCCAGCAAGGCGGCCGGCAAAACCTTCACGATCGACGAGGGCACGATCTCGGCCTTCGCGGGGCTGACGTTCTGACATGACCAAAAAGCAGCGCCGCCTCACAAACTTCCTGCTGCAGCCGCTCGTGCAGATGCGGATCGGTTTGTTCAACGTGGCGGCGAGCCTGCTCTTCGTCTCCCTGCTCGGCTTCTATGCCTACAAAAAGCTCGTCGCCTTCAGCGACGTCGTCGCGACGCTCACGCAGGCGGACGCCGAGGTCAAAGGTCTGATGACCGATTACCTCGGGTCCGTCGGCGAGACCGCGCTGATCGCGGCGATCATCTTCGTGCTCGTCAACCTCGGGCTCAGCGTCTATCTGACGCACAAGCTCGTCGGCCCGACGATCGCGTTTCGCCGCCACATCCACGCGCTAGCGGCCGGCGACTTCCGCGCGCGCACAAAGCTGCGGGCCGGCGACGCCTTCAACGAGGTTGCCGAAGACCTCAACCTGCTGTCCGACAAGCTCACCGAGATGCTCGTCCGCAAGCCCTGAGCCGGCGCCGGAGCCGGCCGGATCAGCCGCCGCCGCCGAGCAGCGCGGACACCGGATTGGCCCCGAGGATCAGCATCTTGAGCGCCTGGCCCAGGTCGGGCGCGTCCTTCCCGGCGGCGCCCTTTTTCGGCACGGCTTTGGCGGCGGCGACGACCGCCTCGGGGTCGAGCGCCTCGAAGCCGGCGGGGAACGCCAGGTCGGAGGGCTTGAGCTCGCCCTCTTTGATCGAGGCCGTCGCCACCGAATAGCCGCGGCTCACCGCCTTGCCGGCGGGGTCCTTGCCGCCGATCTTCGCCGAGGTGGTCACGGTGAGGCCCGGCATCTTCTTGAGGTCCGTCGATAGCGTCTGGTAGGTCTGCTTGCCGTTCGGTTGGCGGATCAGCGTCATGCCGAGCTGCCGGCCGAGGCCGGCGCGCCACTTGATGCTCGGCGCGTTGCAGGCGGTCTCGTCGACCTCCTGCACGCCGGCCTTCTTCTTGTCGGCGACGGTGTAGCTGCGGGTGAAGTTCACGCACTTC
>JAYVWD010000589.1:0-7235 GCA_043786345.1 Pseudomonadota bacterium | reverse complement strand
TATGAGCCGAATGCTGCGCCGCCTCCTAGCCGCCTCCGCGCTCGCCGCCGCCTTGGGCGGCGGCGGCGGGCGGGCGCACGCCCAGGCCGGACCCTCGATGGCCGACGGCGAGATTGTGAGCTCCCTTCAACAGCCGGTGCCCCTGCCCGCCCCCGGCGGCTATGCAATGGCCCCCGACGCGACCCCAGCCCTGATCGGGCGCTATGGCCTCACCGCAAAAGAGGTTTTACTCGCCCTCGCCCCGCACCTCGCGGCGGTCACCCTGCGCCCGAAGAGTACCGAGACCGGCGGTGGCGGCGACGTCGTCCACGAGGAGTATGAGCTCTGGTTCGGCCCTTGGCGCCTGGACGACGCCTATCTGCAGCTGCACCACCATAAAAACCGCCTGGCTTTCCTGCGCGCCAAGCTCCCGGAGTACCGCCTGCCGCCCGAGCCGCCGGGCGCCGAGGAGTTCCTGCCGCTTCCGAGCTTGGGCTTCGAGCCGCGGGAGACCGGCAAGGAGTCCGCGGTGAAGGTCCTCGCCGCCTCGTCGGGCTTCGCCGCGCCCGCCTGGGAGCTTCGGCACTTCGACAAGCTCCGCGGCCAGACGGTGATGCGCGTCGTCGACGCGCAGACCGGCGCCGTGCTGCGCGAGGCCGAGTCGGCCTTCGATGCCGCGCAAGTCTATGAAAAGAGCCCGAGAGACGCGGCCCTCATCACGGTCGAGCTCCCGGACCTCCCGGCCACCGGCTACCTCGACGGCAAACATTTCCTCGTTTACGCGCCCGCCGAGGGCGACCCGCGCGTCCAGGCCCCGGACTTAAAATTCGACTACCGTCCCGACGACCCGGCCGACGCCCTGAGCTTCGACCAGGTCGAGGCCTACTACGCCGCGACCAAGGCCCTCGCGTTCTTCCACGACCGGTTCGGCTACGACATCGGGGCCGCCCAGCTCAAGGTCCGGGTGAACGACCTGGTCTCCGGCCGGGCCGAGAACGCCGCCTACGTCCCGCCGCCGGAAGGCCCGGAGATCCAGATCGGCAAGGGTGGCGAGCACCTGTCGGGCCTGGCCCGCGACACCGACGTCGTCATTCATGAGTTCACGCACCACGTCATCTTCAACCACGTCACGACTTCGGCGGGCGAGTCCGGCCTCTTCCACGAAGGCACGGCCGACTATTTCGCCTATGCCGTCAATGGCGACCCCTACCTCGGCGAGTCCGTCGTCACGGGCGGCCCTTACCTGCGCACGGCCGCGCTCGACCCGACGGCCCGGATCGACGCCGTTCCGGTGACCGTCGACAACCACCTGCGCGGCCAATACTGGTCGGCGGTCCTCTGGGAGCTCCGCCAGCGCATCGGCGCCGACATCTTCGACAAGTTGGTCTACGAAAGCCTCGCCTACATGGGCCCGCGGAGCGGCATGAAGGACGCTTTCAACGCCCTGCTCAACGCCGACCGCGATCTGCGGCCCCTCCCGGCCGGCGCCGTCGAGGCCGGCGTCTTCGGCGAGGACAAGTGCGCGATCATCCAGGCCGGCGTCGCCCGCGGCTTCGCGGTCGCCCTGGAGGGCCAAAACGGCGCCTCCTGCGGCCTGAACCTGGCGACGCTCGCCAACGAGAGCCGCGCGCTCGCCAAGACCGTCAACGAGTCCGGGGGCGCGAAGGGCCGGACGGTGAACGTCACCATCTTCGGCAAGAAGTGCTCGACCATCGCCTTAGACGACCCCTCGGAGGGCGCCTTCGCCCTGATCTGGCTGCTGTGTCTCCCCGTGCTGGTGGGGCTCGGCACGGCCCTTTTCCCTGGCTCGACGCGAGGACCGCACGACCATGGACCTTGAGAAAATCCTCAAAGTCGCCGTGCGCGGCGGCGCCAGCGACATCATCCTCAAGACCGGCTCGATGCCGCGCTTTCGTTTCAACGGCGAGCTCGTCAGCCTCTCCGACGGGACCGCGATCACGCCGCAGATCATGCAGGCCTGGATCGAGAAGGTGATGCCGGCGCACCTGGCGAAGCGGCTCACCGCCTCGGGCGACGCCGACTTCTCCTTCCAGTCGCTGGGCGGAAACCGCTTCCGCGTCAACCTGTTCCGCCAGCGCCAGAGCTACGGCATGGTGCTCCGGGTGATCTCGAACCACATCCGCACGATCGAGGAGCTGCAGCTGCCGCCGGTCCTGCGCTCGCTCACCGACGAGCGCCGCGGTCTGATCCTGGTGACCGGCGCGACGGGCTCCGGCAAGACGACGACGCTCGCCGCGCTGATCCAGAAGATCAACACCGACCGCGCCGCGCACATCATCACGATCGAAGACCCGATCGAGTTCAATTTCAAGGACGAGAAGTCGACGATCCAGCAGCGCGAGGTCGGGATCGACTCCGAGAGCTTCCAGACCGCGCTCCGCGGCGCGCTCCGCCAGAACCCCGACGTCATCCTGGTCGGCGAGCTCCGGGACCGCGAGACGACCGAGACGGCGCTCATGGCGGCCGAGACGGGCCACCTCGTCATGTCGACCCTGCACACGAACGACGCCGTCGAGGCCCTGTCGCGGCTCATGTCGTACTTCCCGCCGCACTCGCACACGGCGCTCCGGCAGATGCTCGCCCACACGCTGCGCGCCGTGGTGAGCCAACGCCTCGTGCCCAAGATCGACGGCCGCGGCCAGGTCGCCGCCATCGAGGTCATGATCGGCAACGCGACGGTGCGCGACATCATCCAGAAGAGCGAGCACTTCGACGCCCTTTACGGGACGATTCGGGGCGGCGGCGACACCTACGGCATGCAGTCCTTCGACCAGTCCCTCTTCGAGCTCTACCAGAACGGCGTCATCTCGAAAGAGACGGCGCTCGGGCAGGCGACGCAAAAGGGCGACCTCGAGCTCAAGATGCGCGGCGTCGGCGCCTGAAGTCGCGGGCCGGGAAGCTCAGCGCACCTTGAGCAGCAGCACCATCAGCACCATCGTCATCATCACCTGGATGACGGCGAAGCGCACGAGCACCTGCGGGTTCGACCACCCCCGGTTCTTCCGCACGTGGTCGTGCAGGGGAAAGCGGATCGTCTTGAAGATCGAGATCTTGAAAAAGCGCAGCAGCGCGACCTTGACGAGCCCGGTGCCGCCGTTGATCAGAAGGACACAGGACACGATCAGGATCAGGAAGGGGTTGCCGGTCTTGAGGACGAACACCCCGAGCAAAAAGCCGATCGCCCGCGAGCCGGCGTCCCCCATCAGGAGGATGCTCGGGTGGGCGTTGTACCAAAGGTAGGCCGCCAGCGTGCCGACGAGCGAGAAGGCGATGATCCCCCAGGTCGCGCCGTCCGGATAGTGCGGCAGCAGCAGGTAGCTCGAGATTTCGCGGTGGCCGAGCACGAAGTAGAGGAGCCCGCCGAGGCAGGTGAAGGCGATGCAGGCGAGCGTCCCCGACAGGCCGTCGACGCCGTCGGTGCAGTTGGTGCAGTTGATCGTGGTCCAGATGACGACCGTCCCGAACGGCACGAACACGTACCAGGGGATCAGGATCACCGCCTTGGTGAAGGGGAGCCAGATCTCCATCGGCCCGAGCTCGCACAGGACGGCGGCCGTCCCCGCGGCGAGCAGCAGGTCGATGAAGGCCTTCTTATACTCGCCCCAGGAGTCGATGCTCTTGTCGTCGAACCAGCCCGAGAGCATGGCGAGAAACGTAAGTGCCAGGATCGACAGCGGTTGGACCGAGGGCGGCAGCACGAGGAACTGCACGAGGATGAAGATGGTGATGAAGATGACGCCGGCGCCGGTCGGCTTGCCCGCGGCCGCCTGCGCCTGGACGGCGTGTTGGCGCCCGCGGTCGGTCGGCAGCTTGTGCATGAGCCGCGGCAGCAGCAGGAACGTGAGAAGCCAGCTCATGACGAGGCTCACGGCCCCGAGAAAGAGGCGCGAGGTCAGGAGTCGGAAGGGGCCGAAGGATGTCTGCAGCAGTTCGCCGAGGAGGTAGAGCAAGGCCCGCCAGGTCTCCAGAGGGAGTCGTCGTCAAGGTCTCGGAATCGTTCCACGATAGACGATCGCGGCGGGAATGGAAAGCCGCAGGGGGCGTCACATGTCTTTCAAACCCTTGGTGCGGAGGCGCTCGATCAGTTGGCGGATCACCGGCTCGACGCCCCGGTCGCGGCGGAAGAGGAGCCGGAAGCTTTCGGGGGTCAGGTCGATGGCCGGCAAGACCACGGCGAGCTTGCCCGCGGCGACCTGGGTCTGCACGACCGAGCGCGGCAAGATGCCGACGCCAAAGCCGCTTTGGGCGGCCGAGGCGATGTTGCTCAGGGTCCCGAGGAACCAGATGTCGTCGAATTTGAGGGCCGAGCGCGCCGCCACCTCGACCCGCGTCAGGAGCGGGAACGAGCGGTCGAGCTCGAGCAGCATGATCCGCTTCAAGTCTTCGGGGCCGTTGACGCTTTCGGCAAGCGCCGGGCTCGAGACCATGACGTATTCGTCCTCGCCGACGTCCAGGGCGCCGAACGAGCCGAGCGGCATGGGGGCCGAGGTCAGGCAGGCCTCGATCGAGCCGGCGTCGAGCAGGCCGAGCATCTCCTCGTTGGAGCCGACGACGCAGTGGAACAGCAGGCGCGGGGCCACGAGGTGAAGGTCCTTGATCGCGGGCCAGAGCCAGCGCTGTCCGACCGAGGGCGAGGCGCCGATGGTCATCGAGGAGCCTTCGGGCTCGATCGTGACCTCGTGCATCAGGGCGAGGGCGTCCGCCGCCTTGGTGCAGATGGCGCGTCCTTCCTTCGTGAGCTTCACGTGGCGTCCGGCCTTGGCGAGGATCGGCTCGGCGAACACCCGCTCGATCTTGCGCACGCGTTGGGTGATCGCGGGCTGGGTCAGGCCGAGCTGCTTGGCCGTTGCGACGATCGTGTTGCCCTCGAGCAGGTGCTTGAGGAGGAACAGGTCGTCGAAGTCCAGAAGCCGCAAACGGCTGCCCGCTGCCTTATCGGCAGCCCGCGAATGTTGTCTTAGGTCCAGGTCCTTGCTCATCTCGTCCGCTCGCTGCCCCCGCACTCGCCCGGAAAGATCCGGAACGCACGCGGAGCACACACTTTTCGGTTTCGCACCGGTTTTGGCCAGCGGCGGTCCTAGAGCAGCATCCGTGCCAGGCGCTGGCACGGCACAACAACTGGATATAATTTGGCTTATTAGATAGCCTTGGGCTCTCCGGGAAGCCTCCTGCCAAAGCCTTCGCCGTCAGCGTCCAAGCCCTGGCCACGGTGGCGCCGGGTGCGCGAGGCATAATGGCCGCCGACGGCGCCAGCGCACGGAAGCTTATTTGCCGGCCGCGCGGCCAGTCCGTAACGTCAATCCAGAATCCGTTGTTATCACGGTTATTCTTTCAGATGGTGGCAAGCTTAGGCTTGGGGGGAAGCCATCTGAATTCCAGACCCCGGTAACCGGCTCGCCGGCTACCGGGGTCCTTTATTGCCGAGGGCGCGCGCGTACTGCTCATGAAAGGCGAAGGTGCCGAAAGCGCCGCCCGACATGAGGAAGAGGATCCGGCTACCGAAGCGGGTCGGGTCCCGGCTGAGCTCGGCGAGCATGCCTTTGAATGCTTTTCCCGTGTAAACAGGGTCGAGCAGCAGGCCGTCCTCGCGGGCTATGGCCGCATAAAAGCGCAGGTCGTCGTCGGTGGCGCGGGCGTAGCCCTCGCCGAAGTGGCCGTCGAGGATCTGCAGGCGGTCACTTTTGAGCTTGAGCCCGAAGGCTTCGGCGGTCGCGCCGAGAAGCGTCCCGACGCGCTTTTGGAAGTAGGCGGCGCTGTCGCAGACGTTGACGGCGAAGAGCTGGTCAGTGGGGAGCATCTGCCGCTCGAGCCCGAGGTGCAGGCCGGCGAGCGTGCCGCCGGAGCCGAGCGCCGTGACGATGCTGTCAGGGGCGTCGGTGCCCGGGCCGCTCGCGCGCCAGGTCGAGAGCATCTCCTCGACCCCGTGGATGTAGCCGAAGGAGCCGAGCGGCACCGAGCCGCCCTCGCCGATCACGTACGGCCGCTCCCCGCGGGCGCGCGCGGCGTCGGCCTCCTCGGCGAGGAACGCGTCGTAGGTGCCGCCCCCGGCCCTGTAGTCGGCGTAGGGGATGTAGCGAATCTGGGCGCCGGCGATCTGCAGGAGCAGGAGATTGCCCTGAGCCGGCGCCTCGGGATCGAACCCGCCCTGCGGGGGCATGCGGACGACGACCGTCACGTCCATGCCGAGGCGCCGGGCGACCCAGGCCGTCGCGCGCGCGTGGTTGGACTGGGGGCCGCCGCAGGTGATCAGGCGCGTCGCCCGCTGCGCGACGGCGTCGGCGGCCAGAAACTCGAGCTTCCGGACCTTGTTTCCGGACTCGACGGCGCCGGTGCAGTCGTCGCGCCAGACATAGATCTCTTTGCCGAGGCGGCCGGATAGGCGCGGGAGGCGCACGATCGGCGTCGGCAGATTGGCCAGGTTGAGTCGCTCGGGGTACCGCATGGCGCGAGCATAGCAAGAAATTGCCTTCGCCTACCGCCAAAACTTGCACTATAAGAACGGAGGTATGGTCCTTGAACCCCCAGGCAAACGCGCGACGGTCGTCGTCTATGTGACGAGGCCCCAGGCGGGTGCGCCCGACGCGGTCGAGTTGCTCGTCGAGGACGACCCGCAGGCTGGACGTGGCTTTCGTGTCCCCGCGACGCCGCTGCGCGCCGGCGAGCACCCCTGCGAGGCCGCCGACCGCCTCGTCGGCGAGCTGCTGGCCCCGGCGACAGGCGGGGCCAACGTCACCTTCGCCTACCGCAAGGTCAAGGGCGACGCCGCCGCGCATACCTTCGTCACCGAAGCCGGGGCGCCGCTGCCCGACCGGATCGGCCCCTGCCGCTGGGTGCCGTCCAGCGACCCGGCGCCCTGGGGCTGACGCACCGTGTACGTCTTCTTCCGCTTGATCTGGGTCTGGTTCCGCGCGCGCTCGGCGCCGCGTCAAAAGCCAACCGATCTCGTCGTGACGCCGCTGCTCGTCTTCCCGAACGACCTCGACCTGAACCTTCACATGAACAACGGCCGGTACCTGACGATCATGGACCTCGGGCGTTACGACATGATCTTCAAGTCGGGCCTCCTCGGCGTCGTCAAGGAGCAGGGCTGGTTCCCGGTCCTTTCGACGGGGGCGATCCGCTTCCGCCGGTCTCTGCGCGCCTTTCAGCGCTTTGAGCTGACGACCCAGATCGTCTGGTGGGACGAGAAGTGGTTCTTTATCGAGCATGTTTTCAAAGTGGGATCCGAGGTTTAC
>JAYVWD010000588.1:0-1548 GCA_043786345.1 Pseudomonadota bacterium | reverse complement strand
GCCGGAGCCGAAACCGGAGTTTACGTCGCGTAAATGAGGATTTCGGCGATGGTCGGCAACGACGCAGACGGCCATTTATCGACAGACTTTCAGCCCTGGCCGCCCGATGGCGCGGTGCCGGGGTGCAGCGCCTTGACGTCGACTTTGATCGGCACGGCGTTGCCGAAGCGCAGAAACGTCGGGATCGGCACGCTGCCGTCCGCCGCGGGTCCGCCGGCGGGGGCTTCGCGGGGCGCGAGGGAGCGGCCGGCCAACTCGATGCGCAGGCGCACGGACTTGGCGGCGCCGTGGAGCTCGACTTTTTCGGTCGTTTCCTGGTGGGCCCAGCCGGCGCCGGTGTGGCCGAAGAGGTCTGAGCCGATCGTGAGCTTGAGCGTCGTCGGCACCGGCGCCGCGCCGTCCTGCGTCAACGTCGCGGTCATGTCGGAGTAAGCCCCCCAGGCGTCGATGTCGAAGAGGATCTTGTCGGCGACGAAGGCCTGGATCACGCCGTCGCAGTCGGTGCGGTAGACCTCGTACTCGAGGTGCGCGTCCACGGCGGTGACGTCGAGCTCGGGCGTCAGCAGACGGGCCTGGGTCGCGCCGTCGGCGCCGCAGCCCGGCGGGACGACGACGTCGGCGGGCGCCGGCGGCTCCGCGGCGGCGACCTCGCCGGCGGCGGAGCCGGAGCTCGAGGCCGAGCCGGAGCCGATTTGGGGCGCGGCGTCGTCGGCCTGGGGCGCGACGGCCGCGGGCTCCTTCGCCGCATCGGCCTTGGCCGGGGTCGCGGGCTGTGCCATCGGCTTCGGCACGCGCGCCGGCTGGGGCGGCTTCGACACGGAGGAGCCGGTGAAGCTCGACTCGTTGCAGGCGGTCAGGAGGATGAGCGTCAGGGCGAGCAGCGCGCGGGCGATAGGCATGCAGCATCCTTCGGTTTGGGGCAGAGGCTCCCGTTGCAATGGCGGGGCCAGGCGATTTTCGACCCTAGGCCGGCGAAATCGCTCGGTACCGCCGTCGGCTGCGTCAAATCCTTGGGCGGGTTGCTATGCGGAAACCCGACAGATGGTGACGTCGCGCGAAGCGGAAGGCCGGGAGCTCCCGGGGCCGGTCGTGGACATCAACGGCCTGCTTCCGGACCGGGTCCGGGCGACGCCGGAGTCCCGGTCTGTTGGCGTGCAAGTCTACCGCAGCCCACGAGTCCGCGTCTGGCGTCGCTTTCTTCGGCGATGAAGCTAGCGGCTGCCAACCACTGGTCGAACAGGACTGGATCCGCACGTATCGGCAGACGCTGGAGAACGGCCGTCTGTCAATCCGCATCGGCGTCGCTGAGCCGCAGGGCGAGACGCACGGCGACATACTTTTCTTTATCGGCTTCGCCGACCGCGTCGATAACCACAAGCCGCTCTTTGACGCTTGGACCGCGGCCGGCTTCCGCGTCATCGCCTATGATTACCCGTCGCACGGCGAAACCTGCGGCAGCGGCAACGTAACTATTCAGCACGTGGGGGACGCGATTGCGCGGGCGGCGCGGCAGTGAACCGCGACCGGGCGATGGGGCAACCAGCTTGA
>JAYVWD010000587.1:0-2594 GCA_043786345.1 Pseudomonadota bacterium | reverse complement strand
GACTCCCGTCGCCGCGGCTCCGGCCGTGCCGGCACCCGCTCGCGTGGCGCCGATCCCCCCGGCGGGAGCCCCTGTCGCTGTGGCTCCGACCGCTCCTGTTGCTGCGAGTCCCGACCCTGTGGCTCCCGTCGCGCCAGCCCCCGCGCCCGAGGCCCTCGTCGCCGCCGCGCCGGCAGCCGCTCCGGCAGCCGCTCCGGTGGCGCCGATCCCCGCGGCGGAAGTCCCCGGCGCCCCGGCCCAGGCCCCGGCCGCGATGCCGATACCGATCGTCATCACGACCGCCGCGTCCGTCGCCGACTTCGTCGTCGTTGTCCAGGCCCGGAACTCCGACGGCCTCGTAACCCAATGGTCCGATCCCGTTCCGATCACCGAGGCCGAGACCAAGGCCCTTGCGCAGGAGTCCGCGGATTCCAGCGAGGACGCACTCGAGGACAAGGTCCTCGACGGCGAGCTCACCGCGGCGCCGGTCGTCGCCGTCAACGCCGACCCGAAGCACGCCCTCAAGGATGCGCTCGACAAGCTCGTCGCCGAGATCCAGAAGATCCGGGCCGACCAGGGGACGCTGCGGGTGAAGCTCCGCGCCGCGCGCCTCACCCTCAAAGCCGTCTACGACCGCCGCCGCGTCGTCGTCGCCGAGCTCGCCAAGCTCGAGAAGGACAAACGGCCGGACGCCAAGGCGGTGGATTCCAATAGGCTCGAGCTGGACTCCGTGGCCAAGGATGCGGACCTCGCGAACGGCCAGATCGATTCTCTCAGAAAGAGCCGCGACGGGTTTAGGCGGACTCTGGAAGCGCGCCTCAAGTCCCTGAAGGACCTGAAGAAACAGCTCGCGACTGCAAAAAAGTCAAGTTGATGCCGACACTTATGAGGAGCCGCGGGTCCGGGACGCGCTCCTGATTACTTGTGCCTAGGTCTTCCTTTGCGTCCGCCCTCTTGGCACAATTAAAGGTAAAGCACAGTAAGGGACTTTTCATGCAGTTGACGTTCTGGGGAGCGCGTGGCTCCAGCCCGGTCGTCGTGAATCACGACAAAGCGCTGGAGATCCTTGCACAGCTCGTTGGCAAAGCCAAAGCCAAGGGCTTGACCACGTACGACCAGCTCCTCGCGGCCGCGCGCGCCGGCGAGTTCGGGATGCCGTTGTTGTACGGCGGCCATACCCCGTGCACCGAGGTGACGCATGGCGCCCAGTCCTTCTTCATCGACATGGGTACGGGCCTGCGCGAGGCCGGGACCAAGTACCTCGGCAAGCGCAAGGAGTTCACGGTCTTTCTGACGCACATGCATTGGGATCACCTGCAGGGCCTGCCCTTCTTCATCCCGATCTTCATCCCCGGCAACAAGATCACCATCTACCACGTGCACAAGAGCGCCCCCGAACACGTGAAGATCATGTTCAACGGCGTCAACTTCCCCGTGCGCTGGGACCAGCTCGGCGCCACGGTCGAATTCAAAGAGGTCAAGCTCTATCAGCCGTTGCCCTTCGGCGACACGACGGTCACGCCGTTTGCGCTCGACCACCCGGGCGGGTCGTTCGGCTACCGCTTCGAGGCCGCCGGCCGCTCCGCTGTCATCGGCTTCGACGGGGAATACACGCGCATCAGCCGCGAGGAGCTCGGCAAGGATCTGCCTTACTATCAGAACCTGGACCTGCTGGTCTTCGACGCGCAGTACGAGCTCGAGGAGCTCCTGAACAAGCACGACTGGGGGCACTCGAGCTCGACGATCGGCATCGACCTGGCCCTGCGCGAGGGCATCAAGAACCTGGTCCTCATCCACCACGACCCCTGGGCGTCCGACGAGCGGCTGCACGCGTCCATCGCCAACGCCCGAAAATACGTTAAGATGAATCTGAAGTGGTACGAAAACTGGAAGGACCAACCCGAGGGTCCAAAGCTGTTTTCGGCCTACGACGGGCTTACGCTCGCCGTATAGGAGCGCTCATGGCCAAGACCGCCTTCAAAATTTCGGTGTCGCAGGAGGGGGACTGGCAGCGCCTGTCCTTCAGCGGCGCCATCAACGAGGATGCCAAGGCGTCCCTCATGGCGCACGCCGAAGCCGCCGGGACGAAGTGCATCCTCGATCTGGGCAGCGTGACCCTGATCAACAGCTGCGGCATCCGCGACTGGTCGATCTTCCTGCGCACCCTCAAGAACGACCGCGAGATCGTCTTCGACCGCTGCACCGACGAGATCGTCCGCACGATGAACATGGTGACCAACTTCTACTACCGGCTGCCGGTGAAGTCCGTCTACCGCGCGTACGGCTGCGAAAGCTGCGGCCACGAACAGGTCGAGCACCTGCTCGAGGGCAAGGACTACACGGTCGGCGCCGTGCCGCGCAGCGGCCCGGTCAAGTGCTCGGCGTGCGGCCAGGTCACCGAGGCCTTCGAGCCGGACGACGAGTTCTTTCAGTTCCTGATCTCGGCCTGAGGGCTCAAAGTCTGTCGAGATATGGTCGGATGCTAGGCGCCGACCGGGCGGAAACGGAGTCCCCCGCCCCCGCCCCCGCCCCCGCTGCGAGTCTCGCGGGGACCCCTGAGTCTCGCGGGGACCCCTGAGTCTCGCGGGGACCCCTGAGTCTCGCGGGGACCCCTG
>JAYVWD010000586.1:0-6219 GCA_043786345.1 Pseudomonadota bacterium | reverse complement strand
CGACCGGACCGGAGCCCACGTCGTCGGGCTCACCGACGACTACGCCTGCCTCGTGCCGCTCGCGGCGAGCACCGGCGTCAACGATCATTTCAAGATGGTCGTCCTGCGCCGGGCCCCAAGCGTCGCGGCCGGCACGGCCGAGGTCGGCTACCGCGCCTTTTTGGCGGCGATGCAGGCCGTTGATTTCGCCGCGAAAGACCACTTGGCGTCAGCCGATACGCTGTCCTTCGCCGTCGAGCCGATGGCGCTGCCGACCGTGGCCGACGACTACGAGGGGATCGTCGTCCGCGACGGCGTGGCGGACGGCTTCGGCGACGCGGGAACACCGCGGGAGATCTTCTCGCTGAGCGCCTATACCTATGCGGCGCTCTATGCGGCTTACGACTACGTGCTTCCCAGCGCCTGGACGCGTGAAGGCTACGCCCGGTGGATGGGTATCCAGGCCATGGGCAGCTATTACGGCGAGGCGGTGGCGCAGTTCGAGCGCCATGCCGATGCCCGCACGATCGCCCGCGAGGACGCCGCGAATCCGACGGCAACGTCGCGCCTGATCGACAACGCCCACTGGCACACCGGGCCGTTCAGCACCGCCTATTACACGACGAAAGCGGGCGCGTTCTATGCGCTCCTGGCGCGACTCGTCAGCTACGACGACCTGCTTACCGGCGTTCTTCACGAAGGCCGCAACGGTTGGCCGCTCGCGGACGACGACGACTTCCTCCACCAATTCCGCGACCGCCGGTCCTACAAGGGCGCGGCGACGGACGATCTCGGCCAAGGCTGGCTCTCCGGCCGCGACGCAGGCGCGCTCGTTCCTGCGGCGCTTCTGGCGGACACGGACGGTGACGGGCTGCTCGACTACCAGGAGGCGGACGCCGGCACCAATGCGGCGGCGACCGACACGGACCAGGACGGCCTCGCCGACGCGGCGGAAATCGCGCTCGGAACGCCGCCGACCGCGGCTCAAGGCCTCGTGACCCTCGTCGCCGACAACTACCTCGGCGACTGGGAGCTGCTGGCGCCCGCACAGCTGAAGTCGACGCTCGCGGGCTCGTCCAGCACCACGCCATGCGGGAACCACACGTTGATCACGCGGTACGGCGCGGTCATGAGCGAAGGCTGGCTGGTCGTGCCGGTGGAGCTCAAAGCGGTACCGACGAAGGCGCAGGGCGTGCAGGTCTACCTTACGATCGAGTCGCCGACGGCCGCGACGCAGACGGTCGTCGCGCCATGGGGCGAGCAATATGTCACGATCATCGGCGGCGTCCCTGCCGTAATCCGCAGCCTCACCCCGTTCGCGGACCGCACCATCGAGATCGCCGTGAACGCGACGGCGCTCGGGTGGACCGGCGGCGCCCTGCCGGCCGGTACGACGGTGACCGTCGCGGCGACGGCGACGGGGGCGACGACGGCCTGCTCGGACACGGACCGGCTGGCGCCGACGACGACGCTGCCCTAGAACGGGCCTGAACCGGCGGCGTCTCGGCCAGTCGATACTTTATTTTCTGTAGTTTCAAAGTATCACGAAGGCGCGAGGGGCTGTTCGAGCTCGATGACGAGTCCGCCAGGTCCGCGAAGGTACGCGGCGCGCACGCCCCACGCCAGGTCTTCCGGGGCCGCTTCGACGCCGGCGCCGCGGGCGACGAACCGCGCGAAGTCGGCGTCGCAGTCGGCGGTTTCCCAGGCGAGGGTCGCCGTCGAATCGGCGGCGGCGGCGTCGAGTATCAGGCCGAAATCGCCGCCCAGCGAGAAGCTGGCCATCCGCCCGTTCTCGTAGGTAGCTTTGAGCCGCGCCACGTCGGCGAACCAGCGGATGGCGCTGGGGAGGTCACGGACCGAGACATGTAAATGCGAGAATTTCATGGGATTTGTGCCCTCGACGGCGGGCGGGCGGAAGGGCCCGGAACCACCGCTCCCTTGATAGGCTTTCCGGTCGACGTTCGGGCGGGTGATTCTTGCAGTAGGCGGCGGGGCGAAGAAGACCGTCCTAATGCAGGTGCTGGTCGATGAACGACAACGCGAGAGCGCCCTCGGCTTTTGACGCGAACCCCGAGTAGCCGTGTTTTTCGCCGTCGAAGGGTTCGATGAGGATCCGCGCCGGAAAGGCAGTCGGCAGAGGGAAGAGGGGACGGCAGGGAGGTCATCGACCTTTGGGCAATAGGTACCCATGGAACACGACGGACAGCCGATACGCCCGTAGAACGTCGGTCGCCAGTCAAAACCTGGTCACCCTTTCGCTGGCACGCCGTCGTCCCGGTACATCTCCCACGACTTCGACGACAGGGTCGCCAGGAACCCGAAGAGCAATTTCAGGTACCGGCTTGGAAGGAACCTCAGCTTCATATTTGCCGCGTTCGTCCCGGGATCCGAGGTCGTCGCCGGCGATGCTCGAGTCCAGATGGATCGCAACGGGGTCAAGCGGCACCATCCAACCGAAGTCGAGACCGGCGAGGCTCACCTTGGTCGCCTTTCCGATCCACGCCCCCTCCGTCCAGGAGTCGAGGGCCCCAAGAAGCGGCGGCGGTATCCGCAACGTATCGTCGATGGGGGGTCTGGCGTCCGTGCCGTCCCAGGTGACGCGGGGATTCAGGAACGTGCCCGCATCGGCCCGGACGCCGGACGACGTCATTAGATAAGTGCCTTCGAGCTCCTTCCGATCGGCCTGCATGCGGGCCATGAATTCATGGTCCTCCGCGGCGTTCGCCGCCAATTGTGGCGCCAGGAAGAAATGCGCCAAGAGCTCCGGGAGCGCAAAATAGACGAGCAACAACAGGAGCGTTCCGCCGATGGCGGCCTGCTCGCGTCGTGATGAAGGTCGAGCGGTCGTTGGGTCACCCTTCGGACGGGTGATTTTTACGGTAGGCCGCGGGGCTTTGGCCGAACCGGCGCTTGAAGAGCTGCCGAAAATGCTTCTGGTCGTTGAACCCGTGCTCCGTCGCGATGTCGACGAGGGGCAGCGTGCTGCCGGCCCGGAGCTCGCCGGCGATGCGGTCGAGCTGCCAGGCTCGCGCATATTGGAGCGGCGAGGAGCCGACGGCGGCGACGAAGCGCCGCTGCAGGTGCGTCGGCGTAAGGCTCACATGCGCCGCGAGCGCTTCGAGCGGCGGCGCTTCCGGCTGTTCGAGGAGGCGGATCACCGCCGCAACGACGGCGTCCGGGTGCGAGGCGTCGGGCGGCAGCCGCGGGCGGTCACGCGCGAGCGCCCGCATGAATTCTGGCAGGACGGTGAGTGGCAAAAGACCCGTCGCATCCGGCGACGCGCGCAGAAAGCGGAACGCGCCCTTGATCCAGGCGAGCGCCCCGGGCGGCAGAGCGGCCCCGCCGGGGGCGAGGCCACCAAGGATTCCGGCCGCCTTCGGAAAGAGGAGGACGAGGAAGTGCATGCCGACCAGATTCGTCGCCACGCCGGAGTCATGCGGGGTCCCGTGGGGGATGAGCGCCACCTCGCCGGGGCCGAGGGTGCGCGACCAGGCGCCGACGCGCACCCAATAGCGGCCCTCGAGGCAGACGATCAGCTCGTCGAGCTCCTCGTGCACCTCGCTGCCGGGCTCGAAGCGGGTCTTGTAGCGCGTCTGCTCGTCGACCAGGAGCCCCCAGAAGGCGCCGTCGTTCCTGATCCGGAAGACCCAGGCATCGCCGCGGGCATGCGGGCGGGACTGATACTCTTTCGCGAGCGTGAACATCAGGCTGCCCCGGGGAAGCGGAGGGTGACGCGCGTACCGCGGCCCGGCGCGGAATCGATCGAGGCGGTGCCGCCGGAAGCCTCGGCGAACGCGCGCACGGCATCGAGGCCGACGCCGCGTCCGGCGAGGGTCGAGGGCTCGGCGGCGGTGGAAACTCCGGCGAGAAACGCCAGGCTGAGGCGCGCGTCGGCGCTCAGAGCCGGCGCGGCGTCGGCCGCGACGAGGTGCAGGGCGACGGCGCGGGCGACCAGCGCATCGGGGTCCAGGCCGCGACCGTCGTCGGCGCAGCTGAGCTCGAAGGCGCCCGCCGGCGAAAGGAGGAATCGCAGACGGATCCGCCCTTTGCGTTCGATGCCGTGGACCAGGGCGTTGCGGACGAGGTGCACGAGGGCGCCGCGCACGGACGCCCCCAAGGCCGGCGGAACCCGGGCGGCGTCGCCTTCGATCTCGACTTTCACGGCTTTGCCGAGCGCCGCCGCGAGCGCCTCGATCACGGCCGCGGACAGGCCGGCCGGCGCCGGCAGGGTCTCGGAATGAAGGCCCGCGAGCGCGGCGCGAATGGCCGGCGCGGCGGCGGGGCCCGCGAGCAGGGCCTCGACGGCTTCGGCCGCAGAGACGAGCCCGCCGAGGCCGAGAATACAGGCCTCGCCCTTGAGCGTGTGCAGATGGCGGAAGACCGCCTGCCGGCGCTCAGGGGTGAGGGGATCCGGTCCGGCGGCCGCCTCGGCCGCGAGCAAGGAGGCGATCATGACGCCTGCTGGAGGCGCTCGCAAAGGAGCCCGATCTCGCCGTCCGTCACGCGCGCCCGGCCGCCGGCGGCGTCGGTGAGCAACGTGCGCAGCGGCTCGTCGACGGCGTCCAGAAGGACGTCGCGGACGCTTTCCGACCCCTCGCACAGGAGGTCCAGGACCTCGTGGGCGCTGCGGGACGACAGTTCCCGGTGCAGGACCTTGCGGGGATAACCGCCGAGAATCCGGGCTATTTCGTCGCGTACGACGACCGGACCGAGCGGGGCCTCATCCTCGCCCAGGCGGACCCGGGCGGCGAGGGTGTCGCGCGCCCGCATGAGCCGCGTCGAGACGCGCTGCCGCATCGTCTGCTCGTCGCTCTTTAGCTCGGCCTCGAGGAGGCGGTGGGCCTCGCCCGTCTCCTTCGCCAGCTCCCTCTCGAGGCGGGCCTTCTCCTGCTGCCACACCGCAAGCTCCCGCCGCGCCAGCTCGTCCTGAAACTTCTGGCGCTCCGCCTCGCGGCGCTGGGCGCCGGTCTTGCGGCTGCGGTCGATCTCGGCGAGGGTCTTCTGCTCGTCGGCGAGGCGGGTCATTTTGCGCTTTTCCGCGGTGATCGCTTCCTGCGCGAGCAGCTCGGCCTCGCGGCGCTGCGCCACCTGCTCCTCCTCGGCGAGGCGGTCCTGGATCCGCTGTTGCGCCTCGAACTCCTCGCGGGCCAGCGACTCCTCCTGCCGCTTATTGAGCGACAGATGCTCCATCTCGGCGCGGGAAGCGCGGCGTTTCGCGGCTTCCCGCTCTTCCTCCTCGAGGCGCTCCTTCTGACGCGCTTCGGAGGCCTTCTTCTCGTCGTCATACAGGCGCGCGAGGCGCGCCTTGGCTTCGTCGTCCTCTTTCCGGAGCGCGTCGCGCTTGCGGCGCTCGGCGCCCATCGACTCCTCGGACTGGGCCTTGGCGAAGCGCTCGCGGCCGGAGGCGCGCTCGACTTCGACGGCGCGCGCGGTCCGGTCGCGGCGATCGCGCTCCTCCTGCTCGAGGGCGCAGCGCCGGCGATCCTCGGCCTCGCCCTGTTCGAGGCCGAGCGCCTGCTCGAGGCGGGCGTCGCCGTCGCGTTGCTCGGCCGCGACCAGCTCGGCGCCGCGCTTGACGTGGGCGGCCCCCTCGGCGGCGAGCCGCTTGGCGAGGCGCTCCTTCCCGGCGCGCTCCTCGTCGCGCAGGCGCGCCTTGCGGCGGGTGTCGGCCTCGTCGCGCTCGTCCCGCAGGGCAGCGGCGTGGCGCTCGCGCGCATCGCGCTCCTCGGCCGCCAGGCCGTCGATGGCGCGGCGCTCGGTCTCGGCGAGCTCCTCGGCGTGGACGCGCTCGAGGCGCGCGGCTTTCTCCGCGGCTTCCGCCTCTTTGGCGAGCGCGACCCGCTCCTCGGACCCCTTCTTCTCGTCGGCCCGGATGAGGCTCTGGCGCTTGCGCGCGACTTGTTCTTCCTCGGAAAGGGCTTTTTTCAGGCGCTCGGCGGCGAGGCGTTTCTCTTCGCCCAAGCGCACGTCGAGGCGGAGGTTGGCGGCATCCACTTCGTCGGCGAGGCGGCGGCGGACGCGGATGCGCGCGGCCTCCTCCTCGACCGCCAGCTGGCGGGCCTGGCGCTCCGAGGTCGCACGCTCCTCGTCGGCGGCGCGGGTCTTCTGACGCTCACGGGCCTGGGACTCCTCGTCGGTCGCGAGGCTGATCTTCGCGGCCTCGAGCTCGGCGGACTCCTGGATCAGGCGGATGCGGAGGCGTTCCTCGGCCTGGCGCTCCTCCTCGGCGAGCTGTCGTTC
>JAYVWD010000585.1:0-4355 GCA_043786345.1 Pseudomonadota bacterium | reverse complement strand
ACTGACCGGCAGGCCCCGCCCGCGGCTCGGGGATTGGCCGCAAAAAAGAAGAGGCGCCTCACCCGTGAGGATGATGCGCCGTCCGTTCTTCTCTCACAGATTCAAGCTTGGGGCTTGAATTCGATGGTCTGGTAAGCGGCGCCCTTGTCGAACTTGTACCGGACGGTGAGCTGCAGTCCGCTCGCCAAGGGTTGCGCCGCGAGTCCGAAGACGACCGCGTCGCCTTTGGCGCCTTCGCGCGCCGCTTCGGACCAGGTCGCCGTGGCGGCCTTGCATTGGTTCAGGCTGCCTTTGCAGATTTCGAGCTTGCCGCCGGCCTTTTCGGCGTCGCCAGTGAGCGCGAACTTGAGGTCGAAGGCACCGGCGGTTTCCTTGCCGAGGCCGGCGAAGAGCTTGTATTTCGAGGTCGCGGCGGGCTCGCCCGGCTTGTCGCCCGGGAACTCCGAGGCGAAGAGCTTCGCGATGCCTTTGACGTCGTCGGACTGCGGCGTGTCGAAGGTCGTGTTGCACATGACGGCCTGGGGCTGGCCCGGCTGGCAGTTGCCGCTCTGCCCGTTCTGATAGGTGTCGCCGAGCGCGAAGGCGTGGCCGAACTCGTGGAGCATGGTGTTGTAGCCGGCCATGTAGCCGCTCGCGCCCATGTTGACGGTCGGGTGCTGGCCGATCTCAGTGTTGGCCCAGACGCCTTCCTGCACCGTGATGTCCACGTCGCAGCCGCGCCCGTCGAGGTTGATTTCGACCGCGCTCGTCAGGGTGTCCGAAGTGAGGCCGCGCATCGTGTCGACCCACTTGATGACGATGCTCTTGACCTTGTCTTCCCAGTCTTTTTTCTCGGCCGAAGAGATTCCGGAGATGCACGCGGACATCGTCGGTTTCTTGACCTGGGCGACGAGCCCCGTGACGCCTTCGCTCACCAGGATGTATTTGAGCTCGGTGACGCCGCGCTGCGATTCGAGGGGCGCATGGCCCGAGCCGCAGCCCGTAACGAGCGTCGTGAGTACTAACGTGAGGAGTCGGAATCGCATCGAAAAGCCTCGCCAGATGAACGTCAGGACCTCCTGATTGCAAGGGCCGTGCTCGGATCAAAACGCTTACCTTTTGAGGGCTTGTAGGCTAGCTTAGGCCCTGAAATACGTCTTTGGGTTCGGCACTGTACAGGTCTTGGTCGGGGGAACCGGCACTTGGATTTGAAAGCGCGTACCGACGAGCTGGTGGCGAAAAAGGCAAAGATCCGCGAGATGGGCGGGGCGCCGGACGTCGCCAAGCAGCACAAGCTCGGTAAAATGACGGCGCACGAGCGCCTCGACTATCTGTGCGACCCGGCCTCGTTCAGCGAGCTCGGCGCCCTCGTCCACCACACGTTCCAAACGCCCGAGATGAAGGCCAAGAATACGCCGGCGGACGGCGTGATCTGCGGCTTCGGGCGGATCGCCGGGCGGGCCGTCGCGATCATCGCCTATGACTTCACCGTCATGGCGGGCTCGATGGGGAGGAACGGCGAGGTCAAGGTCGGGCGCCTCCGTGCGGCGGCCTTGGAGCGGAAGATCCCCCTGATCTGGCTGCTCGACTCGGCCGGCGCGCGCATCCAGGAGCTGGCGGGCAGCCAGTTCGCCGGGAGCGGCTCGCTGTTCAAGGACCAGGTCACGATGTCCGGCGAGATCCCCCAGATCGCGGCCGTCATGGGGCCGACGGCGGCGGGGACCTCCTACATCGCGGCGCTCGCGGACTTCGTCCCGATCGTCAAGGACATCGGCACGATGGCGCTCGCGGGGCCGGCCCTGGTGAAAGCGGCGGTCGGCGAGGTCGTCGACATCAACGAGCTCGGCGGGTCCAAGGTTCACACGACGAAATCGGGCGTCGCGCACCTCGAGTGCACGGACGACCGCCACTGCCTCGACGTCATCAAAGCCTACCTGAGCTTCATGCCGGGCAACTGCCGGGACCCCCTGCCGGTCCCGCCGACCAACTACAATCTGCGCGGGTATCTGACGCGCTCCGACGAGGTGTTCAAGATCCTGCCGGACAGCTTCCGCAAGGGCTACGACATGCGGCGGATCGTGCACTGGCTCGCGGACCCGGGGAGCTTCCTCGAGATCCAGCCGGAGTGGGCGCGAAACATCATCGTCGGCTTCGGGCGCCTCGGCGGCTTCGGCATCGGCATCGTCGCGAACCAGCCGCAGATCATGGGCGGCGCCCTGGACCTGGACGCCGCCGACAAGGCCGCGCGGTTCATCAACCTGTGCGACGCCTACGGCATCCCCCTGCTCTTTCTGCACGATTGTCCGGGATTCTGGGTGGGCACGAAGATGGAGCACCAGGGCATCATCCGGCACGGCGCGAAGATGCTCTATGCGGTGAGCCGGCTGACGGTCCCGAAGTTTTCCGTCGTCATCCGGAAATCCTACGGCGCCGGCTATTACGTCATGTGCGGCGCCGGCTACGACCCGGACCTGATCGTCGGGTGGCCCGGCGCCGAGATCTCGCTCATGTCGCCCGAGGGCGCCGTGAACATCATCTGCCGCGACGAGGCCGAGAAGCCCGCGATGACCGAGGAATACCGCAAATTGATCGGTGTCGAGCTGTCGGCGCGCGAAGGGCTGATCGACGACGTGATCGACCCGCGCGACACGGCCTGGCTGCTCGTCGAGCAGCTCGCGGTCCTGTTACCGAAGCACAACCTCGAGCGCCAGCAACGCGGCGGGAAAAAGCACGGAGTTTGCCCCGTATGAGCAGCGGCTTTCCCGGATTTAACGATGAGACCGAGATGCTGCGCGCCACCGTGCGCAAGTTCGTCGAAACCGAGATCGCGCCGAACGCCGAGAGGTGGGACGAAGAGGGGATTTTCCCCCGCGAAATCTTCGACAAGGCGGGCGAACTCGGCCTCTTCGGCATCCGCTTCGACCCGAAATGGGGCGGCAGCGGCCTCGACTGGTGGGCGACGGCCGCCTACGCCGAGGCGCTCGCCTACAGCGACAGCGCCGGCGTCAACATGGCGTTGCTCGTGCAATCCGACATCGCCACGCCGATCATCGCCGAGCTCGGGACCGACGAGCAAAAAAAGCTCTTCCTCGAGCCGGGCGTCAGCGGCGCGGCGGTCGGCGCCCTCGGGATCAGCGAGCCGGGCGGCGGCTCCGACGTCGCCGCGCTCCAGTGCCGGGCGCGCAAGGTCGGCGGCGACTACGTGATCTCCGGCCAGAAGCTCTGGATCACGAACGGCACGCGCGCCGACTTCATCACCCTGGCCGTACGCACCGGCGACCCCGGCCACAAGGGCGTTTCGCTCGTCACCTTCCCGACCGACGTCAAAGGCTATTCCGTCGGCAAGAAGCTGAAAAAGGTCGGCCATAAGGCGTCCGACACGGCCGAGCTCTTCTTCGACGAGTGCCGGATTCCGCAGCGCTACCTGCTCGGGGACGAGAACAAGGGCTTCTACTACATCATGAACAACTTCCAGGGCGAACGCCTGGTCGCCGCCGTGATGGCGGTCGCCATGATGGACAAGACGATCCAGGATACGCTGCGTTACGCCCGCGAACGCCAGGCCTTCGGCCGCCCGCTCGCCGACCTCCAGGTGTGGAAGCACAAGCTCGCCGAGCACCAGACCGCGGTCGAGGCGGCGCGCTGGCTTACCTACCGCGCCGTCGACGTGATGAACAGCGGCAAGAACGCGACGCGCGAGGTGACGATGGCGAAGCTCTTCTCCTGCGACCTGGCGCAAAAGGTGGTCTATGACTGCATGCAGCTGCACGGCGGCTTTGGCTACACGACCGAGTATCCCGTCGGACGCCTGTGGACGGACGTGCGCCTCTACTCCGTCGGCGCCGGCACGGCCGAGATCATGAAAGAGATCCTGGCGAAGATGATGTGATGAAGCGCGCAGCGGCGGCGCTCGCCTGCCGCATGGCGTCGGGGACGGCGGCGCCGTTCACGACGTGGGCGAGAAACGCCCCCGCATAGGTGTCGCCGGCGCCCGTCGTGTCGCGGATGCTCGCGACGGGTTCGGCCGCGCATTCAAAAGTCCGGCCGTCGTCGAAGCAGACGCTGCCGTGCGCGCCGAGGGTGACGATGACGGTCTTCCCCGGACGCCTTAGCGCCGAAAGGTCGTCGCCCGGCGCGAGGCCGAGAAACGCGCCGTCGATCCCGTCCCAGTAGGGCGCGAGCAGCCGCGCGTCGCGGCCGAAGTCCGAAAGGTCCATGAAGTCGACGAAGAGCTTCCCGCGGCGGGGGAGGGCGAGGACGTGGGAAAATAGCGGCAGGATCTGCGCGAAGGCGACAGTGTGCACTACGTCGGCGGCGGCGACGGCCGCACGCTGCGCCGCGTCCGGGCGCCAAGCGGGCAGGATACCCGCGTCATA
>JAYVWD010000584.1:0-8930 GCA_043786345.1 Pseudomonadota bacterium | reverse complement strand
TTCCGGCGGATCGCCTGCCGGGTCTGCCTCATGTCGAGGACCCCGAGCGTCACCAGCGGCGTGAAGATCAGCAGCAGGGCCCACGCGTTGGGCGTGAGGAAGAGGCCCAGGACGGCCGTGAGCAAGAACGCGAGGATGCTGGCGACGACGAACGGCTTACGCATGGCTAGAAACCTCCAGTTCCGTAAAGGGGTTTCGGCCGGGATCCGGGGGCCTCTTAGGCGAAACATTTGGGGTTTCGGGTAAGTTTGACCGCAGAGACCCTGGGGCTGTAAGGTCTTGCGGCCATGAGCGAATCCCTAGACGACGTCAAACGCCGCATTTTAACCCGCGTGAATCTCCCCGACCTGGTCGGCGAGGTCGTCAAATTCGCGAGCCGTCCCGGATTGCTGATGGGGTCCTGCCCGTTTCACGCCGAGTCTTCGGCGAGCTTCGCCTGCTACCCGGACCACTACTTTTGTTACGGCTGCAAGGCGCACGGCGACGCGATCACCTGGGTGCGCGAGCGCGAGGGCCTGTCCTTCGTCGAATCGCTCCGGTACCTGGCGAAGAAGTACGGCATCGAGGCCCCCGAGCTCGACGAGTCGGGCGGCCGGCTCTCGAAGCACCGGGCCGACGCGACGCTCTTCCAGATGATGAGCGAGGCGCAGCTCTTCTTCGTCACGATGCTCGAGGCGGAGGGCGGCGCGCCGGCCCGCGACTACCTGGAAAAGCGCGGCTTCACGCCGGACTCGGTCAAGGACTTCGGCTTCGGCATGACCCCGAAGGAACCCTTCGGCCTGGCCCGGCACCTGCAGCAGAAGGGGTACCGCGACCTGGACATGAAGGCCGCGGGGCTCACCTCGAGCAGCGCCTCCGGCGGGCGCCCCTACGACTTCTTCCGCAACCGCGTGATGCTGCCGATCCAGGACACGCAGGGCCGCGTGATCGCCTTCGGCGGCCGCACCCTCGACGGCGCGCAGCCGAAGTACCTGAACACCGGCGCGACCGTCCTCTTCGAGAAGTCGCACACCCTTTTCGGCTTCGACCGGGCCCGCAAGAAGATGCGGGAAAAGGGCCGCGCGATCGTCGTCGAAGGCTACATGGACACGCTGATGCTCTGGCAGCACGGCTTCGACGAGGCCGTCGCCTGCCTCGGGACCGCCTTCACCGAGCACCACCTGAAGATGCTCAAGAACGCGACCTACAACGTCACCCTGCTCTTCGACGGCGACTCCCCGGGCCAGGCGGCCGCGCTCAAGACCGTCGAGATCGCGCTGAAATTGCCCGACGTCTACGTCAAGGCCGCGGCGCTGAGCAACGACGAGGACCCCGACACCTTCGTGCAGAAGCACGGCTCCGAGGCCCTGGCGGCGCTCCTGGCGCGGGCGGTCGACCTCTTCGACTTCGCGATCCACCAGCGCCTCAACTCGACGCACCAGCTCGCCGTCCCCGACCTGATCGCCAAGGAGTTCGTGCCCTGGCTCGCGAAGCTGCCGGACCGCATGCAGCGGACGATCCTCGCCAACCGCATCGCGGCGAAGACGGGCATCAAGCTCGACTTCATCGACCGGGAGCTCGGCGAGTTCTTCCGGCACGAGGCGCGGCCGCTGGCCCTGGCCCCCGAGCGGCGCGCCGCCGCCAAGCCCCTCGACACCTGGGGCCACGCGCTCTTCGGCAACGTCTACTTCGCGGCGCCGGGCGAGCTCGACCCGGCGGGGCTGACCGAGCTCGCGCGCCGCGAGCTCGAGCTCGACGAGGCGCACGCGCTCTTCCTCCACGAGATGCTCGCGGCCCTGGAGCGCGGCCTCACCCCGGCGCTGAGCCCCGGGCCCTTCGTCAGCGCCTACGAACCCGTCATCGCGCAGCTCGTCGACCGTTTCCAGAAGGATGCCGCCGCCTTCCAGTACCCGGACGGTCCGACCCGCGGCGAGCGGGTTGCCGGGGTCGCCACGGCCATCCGGGCGCTGCGCATCAAAGCCCAAATCAAGGACCTTAAGGGCCGCCTCGTGCGCGTCGAGCGCTCGCCGGAGGGCGTGGAAGAGGAACGCAAAATCCTTGGAATGATTAGGGAATTGCAGAAGACGACGGGGGTCTAGGAGGGTGCGGCGGGGCCGTGTGTATACTTGCGTTGTATCCCGTTGTAAAGACGATTATTCTTGCTAACTCCCGGGCTATTCATTATTTAATGGGAACTTCGGCAATCTTGCCGCGGGCCGTCGGCCCGCGCGGCTGGCGCCTCTTCGGGCGACGCGCGCGCGACCGCACGGATTTCTCTACTGCGAAACGGGGTGAGACAAGCACCGATGGCGAAAAAACACCATCCGAAGGGCACGAGAGACAAATTGACTAACCGCGCCGCCACCTCCAAGAAAAAGCCTTCACGCAAGGCGAAGCCCGTCACTTTCGCCGCAACGTCCATCGCCGCGAAAAAGAAAGCCGCCAAGATGGTCGTCAAAAAATCGCCGGGCAAAGTCGCCTCCAGAACCGCGGCCAAGCCCGCGCCGAAGCCCGCGCCGAAGCCCGCGCCGAAGCCCGTCGCCAAGAAGGCCCCCGCGAAGGCCGAGCCCTCGCGCAAGGCCTCGCCGGTCAAGGCCGCCGCCGCCAAGAAGCAGGCGCCCGCGCCGGTCAAAGGCAAAGCCGCGCCGGCCCCGGCCAAAGGCGCTCCGGCCAAGCCGCACACGGCGAAGTCCGCGCCGCCGCCGGCGAAGGCGCCCGCGCCGGCCCCCAAGACCATCGTCAAGAAAGCCGCCGTGGCGGCGCCCGTCGCCGCCAACGCCGCGGAAAAGCCGGCCCCCAAGCGCCACGTTCCGACGCCGCCGCACGGCGCCGGCAAGCCCGGCCGCCCGCCGGGTCCCGGCAAGGGCGGACGCCCGGCCAAGGACGACGGCGGCCTCAAGGCCGCGCCCGGCAAGTCCGGCACCGAGGGTCTCTATAAGATCGTCGCCGCGCTCGTCAAAGTCGCGGAAGGCCGCAAGAACGAGGTCACCTACGCCCAAATCGGCGAGGCCCTCCAAAAAGCCAAGATCAAGGTGAAGCCCGACGTCCTCGACGACGTCGTCGTCGCGCTCGGCGACGCCGGCATCGAAGTCGTCGACGCCGGTCCCGCGCCCGGCAAGGGCAAGGGCGCCAGCGCCGAAGAAGGCAGCGAAGAGGCCAGCGGCGACGACGACGACGCCGCCCACCCCGAGATCGACGAAGAGACCGGCCCGCCCGGCGCCGACGAGCCCGAAGCGGCCGACGCCGAGGAAAAAGCCGAGGCCGCCGTCGACCTCGCCGACTCCTCGCTCGGCAAGTCGAACGACCCCGTCCGCATTTACCTGCGCAAGATGGGCAGCGTCGCGCTCCTTTCCCGGGAGGGCGAGGTCGAGATCGCCAAGAAGATCGAAGCCGAAGAAAACAAGATGCTCGACCGCCTGCTGCAGGTCCAGCTCGGCATCGACGTGATCGTCGGCTCCGCGCGCAGCTTCGCCGCCGACGAAATCCGCATGAAGGGGTTCATCAAGGGCTTCGACGACGACGAGGCCTCCAAGGACGAGCAGCTTCACTCCGACAAGATGAAGAAGCTCACCAAGAAGGCCCTCAAGCTCGTCGACGACTACGAGGCCTTCCGCAAGAAGAAGTCGACCGCCAAGAAGCACCAGCAGGAGATGGACGAGTCCCGCGCCAAGGTCTTCGAGGCCTTCCGCGACCTCAACATCAACCGCAAGCTGATGAGCGCCGCGATCGCGCGCCTGGCGGAGTTCGCCAACGCGATCCGCGAGGCCGATCAGGACCTCAACTATTATTCGAAGCGCATGGGCACGGCCAGAGACGAGCTCATCATCCACGTGACGAAGAGCCCGGACAAGCCGTACGGCCAATCGACCGAGCGCGAGTGGCAGCGGGTCGTCCGCAACTGCCTCGCCGCCCTCGACACGATCCAGCGCGCGACCAACGAGTCGGGCATGGAAGCGACCGACATCTCCTCGACCTACAAGGAGCTGGCCGAGATCCAGCGCCGCGCCGAGAACGCCAAGCGCGAGCTCGTCGAGGCCAACCTCCGCCTCGTCGTGTCGATCGCCAAGAAGTACACCAACCGCGGCCTCCAGTTCCTCGACCTCATCCAGGAGGGCAACATCGGCCTGATGAAGGCCGTCGAGAAGTTCGAGTACCGCCGGGGCTACAAGTTCTCGACGTACGCCACGTGGTGGATTCGCCAGGCGATCACCCGCGCCATCGCCGACCAGGCCCGCACGATCCGCATCCCGGTCCACATGATCGAGACGATCAACAAGCTGATCCGCACCAGCCGTTACCTCGTCCAGGAGATGGGCCGCGAGCCGACGCCCGAAGAGATCGCGGCGCGCATGGACATGACGGTCGACAAGGTCCGCAAGGTCCTCAAGATCGCCGTCGAGCCGATCTCCCTCGAGACGCCGATCGGCGAGGAGGAGGACAACCACATCGGCGACTTCCTCGAAGACAAGTCCCAGTCCTCGCCGTCCGAGTCCGTGATCAGCGGCAACCTCTCCGAGCAGACCGTCAAGGCCCTCGCGACCTTGACCCCGCGCGAAGAGAAGGTCCTGCGCATGCGCTTCGGCATCGGCGAGAAGTCCGACCACACCCTCGAGGAGGTCGGCCAGAACTTCGACGTGACGCGTGAGCGGATCCGGCAGATCGAGGCGAAGGCCTTAAGGAAGCTGCGGCATCCGTCGCGGAGCAAGAAGCTCCGGGCGTTCATCGAGAGCTGAGCGGCTACGGTGAGATTTTTTGAAAGAAGCCCCGCACTGCGGGGCTTTTTTTTGACTTCCCCGCCCCCCCCGCCCTAGCCGGCGAGGCAGGCCTGCTCGATCAGGCCCCTAACCCATTGGCGCAGCGGATCCGCGTGCGTGCGCTGGTGCCAGACCATCATCACCGCGATGCCCCCGAGCGCCAGTGGCGGCTCGTGGAGCTCCACCGGCAGGTAGGTCGCGAACGACTGGCAGAGCCGCCGCGGCGCCGTCACGATGAGGTCGGTGCGCGCGACGATCCAGCCCGGAGTCAGAAAACTCGCAACGCCCGCGACCAGCCGCCGCGTTTCCCCGCGCGCGGCGAGCGCCCGGTCGACGGTGCCGAAGAGGTCGCCGTGCGGCGAGATCAGCACGTGGCCGAGGGCCAGGTAGACGGCGAGCGAGAGCCCCTGACGCAGTGCCGGGTGGCCTTTGCGGACGGCGCAGGCGAAGCCGTCGTCGAAGAGCCGCTTGCGGTAGAAGCCCTCCGGCAGGTCCCCGAAGAAGCCGGCGGCCGCGACGTCGTAGTCGCCGCGCTCGAGGGCGTCCTTCGGCAGGATCCCGGCGGTCGAGACGGTGCGGATCGTGACGTGCGGCGCCGCGGCGGCGATTGCGGCGACGACGGCGGGCAGGAAGAGCTGCTCGAAGTACTCCGTCGTCGCGAAGACCAAGGTCCCGCGCGCCGTCGCCGGGTCGAAGGCCTCAGGCGCCGCGAAGACCGCCTGAAGCCGGGCGAGCGCCTCGGCGACCACCGGCGCCAGCGCGAGGGCGCGCGGGGTCGGCTCGACGCCGCGCGGCACCCGGACGAAGACCTCGTCGCCCAACGCCTCCCGCAGGCGTTGGAGGGCGTGGCTCAGGGCCGGCTGCGTCATCCGCAGGCGTTTAGCGGCCTTCGTCACGCTCCGCTCGGCCAGCAACGCGTCGAATATTTTCAATAAATTCAGATCTTTACTTATGATATCAGTCTGAAGCATAGGTCTCATGAATGCAATGAATTTCCATTATATCGCGTCTTCGGCGAAAACTCCCCTCGGCAGGCGAGCTAGACCACAAATTCCCGGAGACCCCCCATGCCAGCACCGATCATCAAGGCCCTCATCGTCGTCACCAGCCACCCGACCCTCGGCGCGACGGGCAAGCCGACCGGCTACTACCTCCCCGAAGTGACGCACCCTTACGCGGCGCTGGTCGAGCGCGGCATCCAGGTCGACATCGCCAGCATCGACGGCGGCGAGGCGCCGCTCGACCTGGCGAGCCTCCGCCTCGAGGATCCCGTCAACGCCGCCTTCTGGAACGACCTGCCCACCCGCGCCAAGCTCACGAAGACGCTCAAGCTCGCGGACTTGGACCCGCGCGCCTATCAGGCGATCCTGTTCGCCGGCGGGCACGGCACCATGTGGGATTTCCGCGGGAACGCGGCCGTCCAGGCGGTGACGAGCGCGATCTACGACCGCGGCGGCGTCGTCGCGGCGGTCTGCCACGGCCCGGCGGCGCTCGTCGACGTGACGCTCGCGAACGGCCAGTTCCTCGTCGCCGGCAAGGACGTCGCGGGCTTCTCCGACGCCGAGGAAAAGGCGCTCAAGCTCGAAGCCGTCGTCCCCTTCCTGCTCGAGACGGAGCTCGTCGCCCGCGGCGCCCGCTACACCAAGGCCGACCTGTGGCAGCCCCACGTCGTCGTCGACGGCCGCCTCGTCACCGGCCAGAACCCCGCCTCGGCGGCGGGCGTCGGCGAGGCGACGGCGCGGGTGCTGACCGCCAAATGATCAGCGGAATTCCGGGCGACGCGTCCCCCAGATTGCGACCAAGGCGCCACCCCTTCCGGGGCGACGCCTTTTTCATTGGGATGGTCCGGGGTCTATGTTACGGATCAAAGGCATAGCCTCCCTTTTCCGCGCGCCGCGCCCATAGCTCAACGGTTAGAGCAGCCCGCTCATAACGGGTTGGTTGGGGGTTCAAGTCCCTCTGGGCGCACCATTTGTCAAGCTGGTCGAACCGGCTGCAAAATCGAATTGAAGGCGAGTCGGAACGATGACAGGAAGAACAGTCGTCGCTACGCTCCGAGTGCCGAGCTCCCGTGAAAACACGCGGTGACCTAACTTCCTGTCAAATGCGATCGATGCGAGGTTTCTCGCGATCTCCCACACTGATATACTAAACAAACTAAGCCTTAGGAGGTTGATATGCTGCGTTACTGCGCCTTGAGCAGAGTCTTGCTCCTTTTCGCTGTTTTTTCCATGAGCGTGCCACAGGCCCTTGCCGAGAAAAAGCCGGGCAAGAAGACCGGTAGAAACGCACCTGCGGATGACTCGAGCCAAGAAGCCTCGGATCAAGAAGGGAGTTCGGCCGAAGGGAAAGGTAAACGCGGTGACCGCAGCTCCGGATTCGGGATCTCGGCGGGCTTCGCCTTTGAATCGCTCACGTTCGATCAGTCGGGCGACGTGGACGAAACCGGACCAGCCTTCCATCTCTTAGCGCACAAGCGTTTTCCCGTACTGAACACTTGGACTGCCACGGCGATGGCTGGCCTTCAGCATGCCGAGTGGGGCGGAAGCCGAGAGCAAGTCACCCTCGGTCAGTCGGTAACGAATCTCGACCTGGGCGCTAACTTTCTTTACGATCTTACGTCGTCGCTGCGCATCGGGCCGGCGATTCAGTTTCTATATGGTTTAGCGGGAACGGCAACGGTCGAGTTCGATGGTCCCGCGACCGGATCGTTACAAGGCACGAAGGCGACCGGAGACGTGAAGTCGCTCAGTCGCTTCGGCTACGGTCTCGGCTTCGGCTGGCAGAAGAGCGCCACGTCCCTCTTCGCCTTTGACTACCTGCGATTCAACGGCTCGATGACGGTAAAGCAAGGTTCATCGAAAGGCAAAGGTGACTTCTCCGGCGCTTCTTATAGGTTCACCTACGCATATTCGTTCTAATCAGGAAAGGCGGAGTCAATGCCGCTCAGGAACTCGCTTCTTATCATGTTGACCGTCGGGACGCTCGCGACGGGATGTGGGGACAAAAGCAAATCGGACGATCCCGGAAGCGGCGGTGGAACCGGCGGCACGACACCGACCGACCAGCACATCGTCGGCAGCGGCGCCGCGGCTTATGCCGAGAAGAGCGAGGCCACGAACACCTGCGCAACGCCCGAGGCTACCGATTACGCCTTGAACGACACGGGTACCGTCATCACCGGCGCCGTCGAAGCGAGCAACCCGACACCGGACTGTTTCAGCTTCGCCTCGGGGAGCGCTACTTGGGTCAAGGCGAGGATCTTCGCGGGCGACGCGCTGGCGAAAGTACCGGTCTACGTGCAGTGCGCAGGCTATTCGCAGTCGCAGAATCTGAACGGCATCGAGCGGGTGGGCGTCGAGCCCAACCTCAAATGCAACGTCATCGCCTGGCCCGCCGCCAGCGACGCGGACACGGCGTATACGATCGAAATGCGAGCCTCACCGTAATTGAGTAGAGCCGGGCGCACTCTGAGCGTGAGCAAGTGCCTCTGACGCTGATGGAGCTTGTATTCGGATCCGCGGCTGAGATTCCCTTGACTGAAAATCACATCAAGCAGCGGCATGCCGAGCTGCTGAAATACAGCGCGAAGGACGCGCGACATCGCGGCGAGTACAAGAAGTTCCCGAGTAAGGTCGAAGCCTTCGGGCCTGACGGCGAGAGCCTTGGCGTCATCTTCGAAACCGTATCCCCTTTTGAAACTCCGACAAGAATGAAGGAACTCGTCGCTTGGACGACCGCTTATCTTGCAGAGAAGGAACTGCACGCCCTCCTCGTCATTAGCATCTTCGTCGTCGTGATTCTGCAGATTCATCCATTTCAAGACGGTAACGGCAGACTCTCACGCGCACTCACGACGTTGCTTCGGCTTCGCCACGGATACTCCTACGTCCCATTCAGCTCGATGGAACGCGTCATCGAGGAGAATAAGGACGCCTATTATCTGGCACTTCGACGAGCCCAAGGCACCCTAGGAAAAGGTGATGCCGCTCTCGGTGAATGGATTGCTTTCTTCCTTCGCTGCATGCAGGCCCAGAAAAAAACTCTCGAAAAAAAGCTCGAAGACGAGAATTTGCTCGCCAAGCGTCCGCATCTGTCGCTGCAGATCGTCGAACTGATCAAGCAGCGCGGGCCTTCTGCGGTCGCTGACGTGGTCGAGATCACCAAAGCCAACCGGAACACCGTAAAATCCCACTT
>JAYVWD010000583.1:0-3558 GCA_043786345.1 Pseudomonadota bacterium | reverse complement strand
GCGCGCACGGTGTCGGCGGTGTCGGCCTGGAGGCTCGGGCCTTCGTCGTCGGAGTCGGGTGACGCGACCTGAGGCGCGGCGGCGCTCGGGTGCTCGCCTTGGAAGTTCGCGCTCTGGAGCTGCTCGCCGAAGAGACCGGAAAGGCTCACGAGCGAGTCGGGAACCTTGAGGTCCCACTTGTCGGCGGCGGCGCCGTCGGCGACGGACACGGGGACGATGAACATCTTGCCGTTGGCGACGACGTAGAGCTCGGTCGTGCCGGTCTTCAGGCCTTTGAGCTTGCGGGTCGCGCGGTCGAGGCTCGCGACCTGCTCGTCGCGGAGGAAGAGCGCCAAATGGACTTCCGACCCTTTGAGCTTGATCGTCGCGACCGAGCCGGCTTTCGGGATGACGAGCGCTTCGGGCTTGAATTTGAGCCCGGCCGGCGTCTCCTCGATCTCGAGGGTGACGTCCGCCGTCTTGGCGGCGGGCGCCGCGACGGGCGGGGTCGCGACGGCCTTGGCGGTCGCCATTTTCACGGCGGCCGGCGCCTTGGCGGGATCCTCGCCGATGACGACGCGGACGGTGACGTCGCTTTTCGCGCCGGATTTTGTGACCTTCGGGAGCGTTAGGGCGATCTTGGCGGCGGCGGCCGCGTCGTCGCCGGCATGAAGGGTCGTCGCGATCAGATCGCTGACGCTCCTCGCTTCACCGCCGAGCAAAGCGGTCAGGGCGACTTGGCCGGACTGGGGCGGCTTCGCCTCGAGGTCTTTGGCGGACGGGGCTTTCGGAGCATGGGCGGCGGCCCTCGGTAAGACGACCTGAGCCGTCAGGCGCGTGAGATCGCTGACGCGCTGCTCCGGCATCGACAGGAGGTCCCGAACGCCGACGCCGCTCGCCGTTGCGTTCTCGGTCGAGGCGTGCGCCTGATCCCCTAATGCACCCGACGACAGCAGCAAAACGCTGCAGGTCGTGAGTAGGATCCTGGTGCTCTTCATAGGACTGGCTCTCTAGGGTGCCGGAGTTTTTCTGCGAATCGCTATGCTCGGGACTCTATATCGGCCGAGATGAGAACAAGTTGAATCGTGCCGGGGGCCAGGTAGGGCGCGGGTCTCGGCCTCAAAGCATCGACTACCTTACAGATTTTATAGCGGAAACCGGTCAGGGCACAACCTTGGGGGCCGTCGGGGCCAGGCCCGACGGGGCGTATAGGGGGCGTAAGCCCTCAAAGATGCAAGGTTCGGGGCGCGGCTTTAAAAAAGATCAAGGTCGCCACCGGGGCCGCCCTTGGACTAGGCCCCAAAGGCGGCCATTCCGTCAGCCCAGGCGCTGCTTTAGCAGCTGGCTGACTAATTTCCCGTCGGCGCCGCCTCCGAGCTTCGCCAGGACTTCCTTCATAAGGGGACCGAAGGTCCGGTCGCTCGTTCCGGCGAGGACCTGGTCGATCGCCTGGTTCGTTTCGTCGGCGCCGGCCCGCTTCGGGAGGTAGTCCTCGACGATCTTCATTTCGCCGCTGATCGCCACGCGGCGCTCGCCCTCGGGGTAGTCGCCCAGGGATTTCTCGAGGCGCTTATGGTAGATCGAGACGACCTTCGTGACCTCGTCCTCGGCCAGCTCCTGGTGGATGTTCACCGCGGCCTGAGCGTACTTGATCTCGGAGAGCAGCATCCGCAAGACGCTGGTGCGATCCTTGTCGCGCGCCTTCATCGCCGTCCTGAGGTCCTGGTTGATCCGCTCCTTCAGTGACACCTTGCGATCCTCCCGTCGTGAGAATAAAAGATCATAGTCGATTTAACGTCTGGATTCAATCGGATATGGTCCTTCGGAAGCTTCTCCTGGCGCTCTTTTCAGCCCTTTGGGCCTGCGGCGGCGCACCCGCCGGCGGGCCGCGAACGGGCGCCGTGACCTACGCGACGAAAGCGCAGCTCGTGAAGCAGGAAGCGCTGCCCGGCAGCTATGTCGTCGTCTTCCGCCCGCCGCCGACCGGCCGCGACATGCTGCGGTTCGCCAGCTTCACCGCCGAGTATCAAACACATTTTAGTTTACTTCAGGACCGCTACCTGGCCGACCCGCGGGTCAAGAGCCTCGACTTCATCACGGCGCTCGACTTAGGGCCGGCCGTGACGACGCCCCAGGATTTCGGCCCGCTGGCGCGCCTGGGCTTCGCGGCCGACTCCGGCGCGGCGCTGATCGGCAGCGTCGCACGCGTCGACTTCACCGACCAGGCAGGCGCCGCCTCCGCGCTCGACGAGTGGGACCGCGGCGGCGCGCTCTGGTACGCGGAGCCCAACTACATCTCGAAGACCTCGCAGGAGCCCCCGGCGCCCACGCCGCCGGTAAACGTCTTCAAAAAGCTCTCGGAAAACTACAAGACGCTCGACCACTGGTGGCTCAACTCCATCAACATGCCCTTGGCGCTTGAGGCGTTCGGCAACCGCGACATGAGCGTCCCTGGTACGCCGACCGACGACGACATCGCCAAAAACGCCCCGATCGTCGCCGTGATGGACAGCGGCGTGGACTTCGAGCACCCCGCGCTCAAAGAGCGCATCTGGGGAAACTCCGACATCAACGCCGCCAACTGCGACAACGACCTGCACGGCTGCAACACCACCGCCGTGACCCGCGGCAAGCTCGGAAACGGCGACGTTTTTCCGTTCGACACCAACGGGCCGGGCCAAAGCTGCGAGGGCCTAGACAGCAACTGCTCGCACGGAACCCACGTCGCCGGCTTGATCGCGGCTGACCCGACGTGGACCGACCAATCGGGCCAAGGCGTCGGCGGCACGTGTCCGGTGTGCAAGATCATGATCATCAAGATCGTGAGCAAGATCGGTAAGGACTCCGGCATCCTCGACAGCTCGATCCTCGCGGGCTTCAAATACGTGGCGCTTTTTCGCCGCGAAGGCAGCACGGCGGTACGCGTCGTCAATGCGTCCTTCGGCAAATTCGTGCGCTCGCGCACCGTCGGCCTGATGATCCGCCTGATGAAGGACAAGCGCGGCGCGCTCGTCGTCGCCGCCGCCGGCAACGAAGACACGCTCACGATGGAGTACCCGGCCGCCTTCGGCGATGCCGTCGCGGTCGCCGCGGTCGACCGCAAACTGCGCAAGGTCTCGTTCTCCAACTTCGGCCGCTGGGTCGACATCGCGGCCCCAGGCCACGCGCTCATGTCGACGGTTCCGGGCGCGCAGCTCGACACGAAGTCGGGCACCTCGATGGCCGCGCCCGTCGTCGCCGGCGTCGCGGGACTGATGCTCGCGCGTTACCCCAAGCTCTCCTACGACGACCTGCGCGGCTGGCTCCTAAAGAGCGCCGACCCCACGTTTTACGGCCACGAATTCGAGGGCGGCTTCAACTACACCAACTATTACCCGCGCGTCGAGGACGAGCAGACTCGCCAACCGCTGCTCGGCTACGGCCTGGTCAACGCCGCCTCGGCGATCTCGCTTACGCCCGCGATCGGCCTGCCGATCTTCACCGACCTGGACCGCGTCAGCTCGGGCTGCAGCGCGGTCGGTCCACGCGCCACCCGCTCGGCGCTTTTTCTGATGGGTCTGGCCCTTTTCGCGCCGCTCG
>JAYVWD010000582.1:0-6050 GCA_043786345.1 Pseudomonadota bacterium | reverse complement strand
CTATGAGATCGCGCCGTGCTCGCGGGCCGGGGTCGACGGGGTGTGCTGGGAGCGCTGATCGGCTATTGCGGCGGCGGCTCGCCCGTGTCCGGAAGGCCCTTAAGGCCGCGCAGATTCTCGGGAATGCAGGACTCGCCCAGGAAGTGCGGCAGGTTGAGCTCCAGCGAGCGGCCGCTGATCCGCGGCGCGAGGGAGACCAGGGTCGCGTTGAGCGTCTTGACCCGCCCGGCCATCGTCTCAGCGGCGGCCGGCGTGGCGCCGAGCAAGCCCAGGTAGGGTTTCATGCTTTTGTCAAAGTTCTTCTGGCCGATCAGGTGGGTCCCGAAGAAGTCGACGAGGCCGTCGTGGACGCCGACGAACTGGAAGAAATAGATGCGGTCGCGCGCGACCACCGGTTTGTGGAGGACGAGCGAGGCGTCGATGACGGCGCCGACGTCGTCGGCGGGTTTGTTGCCGCACCGGTCCTCGTGATGGGAATCCGAGCAAAAGAAGACCCCGAGCGCCGCCTTCCGGCCGCTCGACGGGAGGGTGAAGGTCTCGGTGACGCCGCCCTTGAGGTCGGCGATCGAAATCTTGCGGGCCTCCCCTTTATAGCCGCCGCTCAGCTCCGGCGAGATGGGCTCGAGGCTCAACGTGACCGTGCGCTGGCCGAGCGCGACCGCATCGGCGGCGATCAGGTCGTAGTCGCCGTAGCCGTTGCAGCGGTCCTCGACCCTGATCTTGATCGTGAGCTTGCCGTCCTCGCCGAGGGCCAGGCTATTCATCTGGAGCTCGAAGCGGTCGCCCGCGAGGGCGTTCGCGTCGACCGCGGATTTGGCGGACAAGGCCTTGGTCGCCGGGCCTTTTTTGGGCGGCGCGACCTGCGCGAAGGCGTCGGGTTTCTCGACCGGATGCTTTGAGTTCCGCTTCGGGCGTAGGAAGACGAACGCCAGCGCCAAGGCCAGGATCACGGCACCGAACAAGATTTTCGTACGATCCATCGTGCGCTCCTCCTTGAGCTCCTCACCCTCTCAGGGACACCTGCTCATCAGGGCACGGCCTTCGCCGCGCGCTCGAGGCGCTGCTGAACCCCGAGGTCTCCCGTAACGATACCATTGGCCAGCACCGCCGCATCCTGGTCGTCCAGGGGCAGGGCATCCGTCCCGAGCCGAAAGTTGACGACCCAGTCGAAGTCCGCCGGCGCCGGTCGCCGCTCGATCCGTGAGATCGCGCGCCATTCGCCGTTCGCCAACAGGATTTCGTCCCCCGCCGCGAGGTTCCAGGCCTGGTCGTAGCCGTGTCGGGTCATGAAGGGATGCTTTTCCGTGACCTCGACGAGGGCCCCGCCGGCCTCGATCGCGAACATCCCCGGCGCCTCGCGGCCGACGATCGCCTCGGTGACCGGGAGCGCGACCGCATGGATCGGATCCCAGACGAGGTCGCCCCGCTCGATCGACCCCGCATTCTTGCTCGAGCCGTCCGCCATGCGGATCGGCGTCTCGGGGTTGAAGCAGCCGCCGGACGTGCTGCCGCGTGTCCCCGGGTTCTCGAGGACGCAGCCCGTTGCCGGACGAAAGACGTATACGGGGTCGGAGATCGGACCCCCGCCGCAGACGCTCAGCGCTTGCCCGCGAGGGCGGTTCGTCGCACAGAGGCGGTTCAGGCAACCGACCGTGCCGGCGCCATACGCTCCGATCGCCCAGGCGGTGACCCGGGCATCCCGGTAAAAGTCCGTTCCCAGCCAGGCGACGCCGGCCGGACAGGCGCAGCTCGGCACGGTCACGCGCACAGAGACCCGGCCGCAGTAGGCCACGGTTCCCTGGGCGTCCGTCGCCCAAGCATCATACGGGTAATTGCCGCCGGCGCCCTTGCGGTACGTCGTGGGGTTCGCGCCGGAGACCGCCCCCGTCGTCACGTCGCGGATCGTCGTCGAGACGAAGGAGCCTCGGACGCCGGCGACCGAAACGTTGAAATTCGTGTTGGTCGCCACGCTGCCCGGGGCGTTGACGGTGCACACCGGGTTGTCGTCGACGACGAGGCTCATGGGGGCGCCCGCGCAGTTCACCGGCCCGAACGGCGTGCCGCCGCAGTTGGCGAAAACGGCCGCCCATACGGTGTAGGTCCCCGCAACGGTCGGCGTAAATGGCAGGGAACGCCGGGTATCCGCCGCGATCGCCGTGCCGCCGACGGTGATATTGGTGGTTGGCGGCAACGGGCCGAGGAACGCCGGCGTATTGGTGAGCGTGGCGGTCTGATTGACATAAAAACGCATGCGCGAGGAGGTCAGGCTGCACGTCGGCGGCGGCGCCATCCGGAAGACGCTCACGGTACCCGTGCAGCTTCCCGGGGGTGACGCGCCGGAAAGGTCGACGGGATCGTTGACCGGACCGACCACCGTGCCCAAATAATCCTGGTTCGTCGGCACACAGTAGGGCACGACCGGCGCGACGACGCTGAACGTGCCGATGCTGGTCATGGTCGTGCTATACGGATCGTCGAGGGAATAGGCGCCGCTGCGGCTGACCACGGTGACGGGCATGACGGTCCAAGGGGCGAAGTTTTCCTGGACGCGGGCGCCCGTCGTGACGCGATCGGCCTGGAGGGTCACGGCGATGTTCTGACCGGTGTTTGCTGTGGCCGGCGCGAGCACCGTACAGCGCGGCGCGACCGGCGGCGGCAGGTTGATCCGCGCGCTCGTCTGCTTTTGGTGGGCGTCGGCCGCGCTGCAGGCCGTCTGATTGCCGTCGCCGTTGAGGCAGGAGGTCACCTGCACATCGACCGAGGTGATGAGCCGCGGCCGGTTGGGGTCCGTCGCGTTATTGGAGAAGACGACGGACGACGCCAGCGATTGCTGCCGGTTGCCGGCGATGGCGGCCTGCAGGGTGGAGTTCGGGTCGATCCAGTTCGTCAGGACCTCGAGCGACTGGCCGGTGCGGCGCCAATTCGGACTGGTTGCCGGCGGCGAAAGCACGTTCGTCGGGATGCGGGTCCCCATGTAAGGACGGGGAAACCAGGCCGGACCGCGCGCGTTCCAGTTGGTCTCGCCGGGCGTCCGCGGGCGCACGAGGCTCTGCACGATGCCAAGGGCAGAGAGGTTGGCGAACCCCTCCTTCTCCTGGACCTTGGTGACGCGCTGCTCCTTGAGTTTGCTGTGCAGCACGTCGAACCGGTTCGCGACGAAAACCGTGACGGCCGTTATCCCAAACAACGCGAGCAGGATCCCTGCGCCGGCAAGTCCCGCTGAACTGCGTAGGTCGGGGCGTTGGTTCATCGTTTTTCCTTAAAGAATCATTCGGTTTGAGGAGGCTGGAACTTTAGCCTCCCAGGCCTTCGGGGCCTTTGTCGCCGACATTGCCCGGCTATTTTTGGGTACGGCCCTGGGGGGTAAAGCTGAGGCCCCGCGCGACCGATCGCAGGGTCATGATGGGACGTAAGACACATAAGGTTTGGAGCCCAGCTCCCTTCGCCCGCGGCGAGGCTGGCTTCGGGGTGCTCGAGGCGTTGGTCGCCGTCGCGCTGCTCGGTGCCGGCGTCTTCGCCTTCGCTGCCAGCATGGGCTACGTGTTCCGTTCCCAGCAGGCGATGGCGTCCACGAAGTCGGTGCGCGAAGTCGAGTCGGCGCTCATGCAGACCCTGGCCGACCAGTTGCGCAATCCCGCGTCGGGTTGCCTCGGCGCGGCGGGCCGCGGGGCGGCCCTCGGAGTACCGATCGGGAGCTCGACCTTGAGCGCGGTTCCGGCCGGCGGCGGGAGGCGGCTCATCCCGGTCGCGGTCGCCAACCCGGCGGCGGACCACGCCCGTGCGGCGGCGGCCTGCAACGCGCCGGTCGACACGGCCACGACCCGTTATTTTTGCGTCGGCCTCGCGACCGGGGCGGCGCAGCCCGTCGGCTCGTTCTACCGGTCCGCCTACGCGTTCGCCGAGGTCTCCATTTCAATGAGGGACCTCGGGCGGGGCACGCCGATGAACTGCGCCGCCTTCACGGCCGACTACGTCAGCAACGGCAACGCGGCCTATGCCGGCGGCGCCGAGGTCCATTACTCGATCTATTGGTCGGTCCGCACCGGGAGCGGTTACGCCTTCACGCGCCGCAACGGCTCGATGGTGGTGAAATGAGGGGGCCAGCTTTTCGCGGCCAGGCAGGCCTCTCCCTGGTCGAACTGATGATCGCCATCGGCATCCTCGGGATCGCCTCTTACATCCTCACCGGCGTTTTCACCAACATGCAGAGCGCCAAGAGTGCCTCGCAGGCGAAGGACGCGGCCGGGGAAGAGTTCGACCAGATCATGCAGGCGATGGAGGGCAATGCCCGCATCAAGGTCCGCGGAACCGTGACCCGGATGCTCGACATGAACGGCAACGTCGCCTGCACGTTCGGCGCGGGCGGCGGCTGCGGCGGGACGACCTATGCCGGCGTCAGCTTCACGACGAACCGCGGCACCTTCACGCTGACGACGCGCTGCGCGGCGGCGCCGGGCGCGACGGCCGCCCTCGGCCTCGCGGCCTTCCTCGCCGCCGAAGCGACGGCGCCGTGCGTGCCCTGCACCGGCGCGAACCGGCCGCAGGTGACGATGACGTACAATGCCGCGACCGTCGTCACGAGGACGTTTCCGCTCGCGTTCCAGGCGACGATCGGCGGGATGGCGCTGGCGCCCCTCGCCATCGGCGCCTGCATCGACGTCCAGGGAACGCAGCTCCTGCGCACCCGCCTCTTTGGCGTCGTCCTGAACGCCGCCCGGACACCCTTCCTGACGACGCGGTTTTCCACGACGACCCTCTCCAACCTCGTGAACGTCGAGGTCCTGAAATAGGGCGCGAAGGCCTCAGGGAACGTAGCCGACGCCGAACGTCACCCACTTCACGATGTCCGCGAAGCCCTTGGTCGTGCCCTCGTCCTTGAGCTTCACCGTGTCCTTGCGGTAGGTCAGGCCGCCCTTGAATTCGAAAGCCATGCCGCCGCCGGACCCGGCCGGGCGCGGGAAACGCACGCCGCCGTAGGACTCGAGGTCGAGCCGCGTCCACGTGCCATTGGCGGTCGTCTCGCCGTTGCCGCTGCGCTCTTTGACCGTGAGCTGTTGCGAAAGCGGGAGCGCCGCGCCGAGCCCGATGGTGAAACCGTCGAACGGCATCAGCGCCCCGCCGAGCACGATGCCGCTGCCTTTGGTCGAAGACTCGAGCGTGAGCGCGCCGGGCGCGCCGAGGGCGGTCGCGTCGGCGGTCTTGAGCTTGTCGGTGCGCGCCTCGCTCAGCGTCACCAGAAACCAGGCCTGTGCGGGGATCACCCGGGCGAAGGTGGGCCGGACCGCGAGCTGGAGCTTTTGGCTCGTCCCATCGATCTTGAAGCGCATGACCTCGCTCGCGTCGGGATAGCGGCCGACCAGCTCGCCTTTCTGCGACTTGGTGAATACCGCGCGCAGGCCGAACCAGTTGAGGACGGAGTCGGGCTCCGGCGCCGGCAGGAAAAACTGGACCTCGCCGCCGACCGTCTCGACCTCCTGCCGGAGGCTCGCGCCGGTCATGACGTCGAAGGCGGCGCTCCGGAAGCCTTCCGACAGGAAGGCGACCATCGCGAGCGGGTTTTTGTCCTGCGAAACACCGCCGTTGCCGCCCCCGCCCCCGCCCCCGCCGGCGATGGCGCCGACATTGAATCGTTTCAAGTAGCCGCGTAGGTCCGCCTCGTGGACGACGGGCTTGCCCACGAGCTCGCTGCGCGCGAACTTCGGGCGGAGCGTCTCGATCTCGCACTGCGCTTGCGTGCGCTTTTTGTTCACCTTGCGCGGGGTGAGCTCGGCGACCACGCCGTTGTAGTCGCTGCTCAGCACGTAAAGGCGCTCGTCGTCCTGGATCCCTTTGAGCCCGGTCACTTTCGCCAGGCCGATCCCCGCCGCGCCGCCGTTGCCGACGGCCTCCACCTTGCCGGCGCGGACGGGTTTGGCGCCCCAGTTGGGCCCGGGCGCGGGCTTCTTCTTCTCGGGCGGCGCGTCGCCTTCGGGCGGGGCGTCCTCCAACCCGACCGACGGGGTGTCAGGCGCGGCCGCCGGCTCCGGGTCGGACAACGGGGTCGCGCGCTC
>JAYVWD010000581.1:0-9111 GCA_043786345.1 Pseudomonadota bacterium | reverse complement strand
GAGTTCAAGGGCAAAAAAGTCTTTCTCCGGTTGGACCTCAACGTCCCGATCAAGAACGGCAAGATCACCGACGACACCCGGATCCGGGAAGCGCTGCCGACGGTCCAGAAGATCCTCGAGCAAACCAACAAGGTCGCCATCGCGAGCCACCTCGGCCGCCCCGACGGCGAGGTCGACCTCAAGTACTCGCTCGAGCCGGTCGGCGCGCTCCTCGCGGAAATGCTCGGTAAAGAGTGCGTCTTCGTCCACGACTACATCAAGGAACCCTACGATCAGGTGCTGAACCAGATCAACGGCAACCAGTTCGTGCTCCTCGAGAACCTGCGCTTCAACGCCGGCGAGACGAAAAACGACCCCGACTTCGCCCGGCTGCTGGTGGCGGGCGTCGACCTTTACGTCGACGACGCCTTCGGCACCGCGCACCGCGCCCACGCCTCGACGGTCGGGGTCCCCGAACTCCTCGCCAACGACAAGCGCGCCGCCGGCTACCTCATCCTCAAGGAGATCGAGGCCCTCGGCGGCATCCTGCAGCGCCCCGAGGCCCCGTTCACCGTCGTCATGGGCGGCTCGAAGGTCTCCGATAAGATTGGCGTCATCCTCAATCTCTTGAATCATTGCAACAACCTCGTCATCGGCGGGGCGATGGCCTACACGTTCCTCAAATTCAAAGGCGAAGGCGTCGGCAGCTCGCGCGTCGAGGCCGACAAGATGGACCTGGTCGAGTCGATCTTCCGCAACGCCGAGGCGCGCCGCGTGACGATCCACCTGCCGAAGGACCACGCCTGCGCCAAGGAATTCAAGGAATCCGCCGAGCGCATCGACATCGGCATGGCCTCGATTCCGGACGGCATGATGGGCCTCGACATCGGCCCGAAGACGATCCGCGACTACAGCGACGTGATCCGGCGCTCCCGCACGGTCCTCTGGAACGGACCGATGGGCGTCTTCGAGTGGCCGAAGTTCGCCGACGGCTCGATGGCCGTCGCCAAGGCGATGGCCGCGTGCGAGGGCAAGACCGTGATCGGCGGCGGCGACTCGGTGTCGGCCGTGAACATGGCGGGCGTCGCGAGCAAGATGACCCACGTCTCGACGGGCGGCGGCGCCGCGCTCGAGTTTCTGGAGGGGCGGACGCTTCCGGGCCTCAAAGTCCTGGAAATGAAATGAGTATGGCCCCGCGGACGAAGCTGCTGGCCGGCAATTGGAAGATGAACAAGCTCAGCAGCGAGCTGCCCGGCTTCTTCGAGGCCTTCGCGAGAGAACTCGGGGCCGGCGCGCCGGGGGCTGAGATCCTGTTCGCGGTGCCGTACACGCTTCTCGCCAAAGCGCGCGAGCTGGCCGCCCCCCGCGGCATCGAGATCGCCGCCCAAAACGTCCATTCCGAGCCGAACGGCGCCTTTACCGGCGAGGTCTCGTTCGCCATGTTGAAGGACGTCGGCATCGGCGCGACCCTGATCGGCCACAGCGAGCGGCGCCAGTACTTCGGCGAAACTGACGAGGCGGTCGCCAAAAAGACCAAGGCGGCGCTCGCGCAGGGCGTGAAGCCGATCGTCTGCGTCGGCGAGACCCTGGCCGAGCGCGAAGCAAACCTCACCGGGGAGGTCGTCGGCCGGCAGCTCGACGCTGTCCTCAAAGGTCTGGGCAACCCCAAGACCCTCGGTAACCTCGTGATCGCTTACGAGCCCGTATGGGCGATCGGGACGGGGCGGTCGGCGACGAGCGCCCAAGCCCAGGACGTCCACCGCTTTATCCGCGCCCGCGTGGTGGCGCATTCGAGCCGTGAAGCCGCGGATTCCTTGCGGATTTTGTACGGCGGCAGCGCCAATCCGGCGAATATCGCCGAGCTCCTTGCGCAGGCGGACATCGACGGGGCGCTCGTCGGCGGGGCCTCGCTCAAGCCGGCGGACTTCGCGGCGATGGTACGGGCGGCGGGCTGACCGGCTAAAGATGGGGGCGGGTCGAGCCGACGAGGCCGTATGCGCAACCGCCTTCTTTTTCTGATTTTTTCGCTTCCACAAGCTGTTTTTCACGGGCGATTTCATCCCCGGCGGGGTCGTCGACCTCTACCCGGGCGACTTCAACCCTTTGACCATCCTGCGCCAGGTGCCATACACGATCGCGCCCGACGGGCATACCGTGACGATCGTCGTCCCGGACGACCTGCTTGCCACGCTCGACAGCAAGGGCCTGGCCGCCGCGGTCGACCATCCTTGCGGCACCCACGCGACCTACGGGAGCGCGATCAAATGACCGGGGCGCGACCGCGTCAGCTGTTGAGGTAGGCCGCGAACGCCGCCGCGGCCTGGGCGCACTGCCGGGCCTTCTTGTCGGCCTTGCTTTCGCCGCGCTCGCGGTCGAGCGGCGGCAGCAGGCCCAGGTTGGCGTTCATGGGCTGGAAGTCGCCGAGGCCCCCCTTGGTCACGTAGCGGACGAGGGCGCCGAGGACGGTTTCCGCCGGCGGCATCGTGAAGGTCTCGCCGCGGGCCTTGGCAGCGGCGGCGCGCGCGGCGACCAAGCCGATGGCGGCCGACTCGGTGTAGCCTTCGACGCCGGTGATCTGGCCGGCCAGGAAGACGCGGCCGTTCGCCTTGAAGGAGAGGTCGGCGTTGAGGACCTCGGGGCTCTTCACGTACGTGTTCCGGTGGACGGAGCCGAAGCGGAGGAACTCGGCGTTCTTCAGCGCCGGGACCATCGCGAACACGCGCTTCTGCTCGGGCCACTTCATCTTCGTCTGGAAGCCGACCATGCTGTACATCGTCGCCTCGACGTTCTCGAGGCGGAGCTGCAGATTGGCCCACGGCCGGTGGCCGGTGAGCGGATTCTTGAGGCCGACGGGCTTCATCGGGCCGAAACGCAGGGTCTCGCGGCCGCGCTCGACCATCACCTCGATCGGGAGGCAGGACTCGAAGTACTTCGTCTCCTCGAAGGCGTGGAGCGGCATGTACTCGGCCGTGGCGACAGCGTCGACGAAGGCCTCGTATTCGAGCTTGTTCATCGGCAGGTTGAGGTAGTCGCCGTCGCTGCCCTCGTCATAGCGCGAGGCTTTGAAGCAGAGGCCCATGTCGATGGAGTCCGCCGCGATCACCGGGGCGATCGCGTCATAGAAGTAGAGGCGCCCGCGGCCGCCCGACTGGCTCGAGAGCTCGTCGAGCAGGCGCGCCATGTCGGTCGAGGTCAGAGGGCCGGTGGCGACGATCCAGATTTCATTGCGGGCGATGGCCTCGGCCTCGGTCGGCAGGGCCGTCACCTCCTCGTGCGCCCGCGAGAAGCCCGGGTGGGACTGGAGGCTCTGGGTGATGAAGTCGGAGAAGATCTCGCGATTGACCGCCAGCGCCTGACCCGCCGGCACCGCGGCTTTGGTCGCGGCCTGGACGATCAGGGAGTCCATAGCCCCCATTTCGACTTTGAGGCGGCCGGGGGCGGAATCGGGGTTCATCGACTTCAAGGAGTTGGAGCACACCAGCTCGGCGAGATTGCCGGTCGCGTGCGCGGCCGTCATCTTGGTGGGCCGCATCTCGTGGAGGACCACGGAAAGCCCTGATCTGACGAGCTGCCAGGCGGCCTCGGAACCAGCTAACCCACCGCCAACAATATGGAATATCATGGTATTCACGAGTCCTCGGCGACAAAGATGCCGACCCGGCGAGATCTATGTCCAGCAGGTCACACATGGGTCGGTTTCAGGCTGCCTGCTATAGCACAGGACACGCGTCCTGCGGCAAAGCATTCAGGTCAAACTCAACAATTTCATGGTGTTGAGTCCCGCGCCGCTTTGGCATTGCGCCTGCAAAGTAAGAAGGCGGAACGCAAGAAACGAAAACGGGGAGCCCAACCAAATGAAAACCCACATCGTCATCATTGAAGACAATGATTACAAATACTTCACGACCAAGGCCGTGCTCGAGTCGCAGCTTAAGCTCGCCGTGAACGTGGTCGACGTGACGATGGGCGGCGATATCCTCGAAGCGGTCGAGACCGCCGCGCCCGACATGATCTACTTCCGCCCGAACGGCGGCGTCGCCGAGCTCCTCGAGAAGCTCAAGAAGCGCCACACGAACCGCCGCAACACCGAGATCACGCTGCTCGTCGCGACCGAGCTCGACGACGACGTTGCCCGCTGGCTTGCCGACTTCACCGCGAACTACCCGCGCGCACCTCGCACCGCCAAAGCTGCCTGAGCTGCTTCCGCATCGTTGCCTGCATCTGCCTCTGCATCTGAACTTGAAACCGTATCTGATCCGGTCCTGTACCTGACCTTAGGCCCGGCTCTTACATAGCCGGGCCATTTTGCGTCCGGAGCGGGTCAGGGGCAGAAGCCGACCTTGAGCGGACGCGGCGACTTCAGCGGGAAGGCGCTCTTGCGGGGCAGGGCGCTGGCGCCGACGGCGAGCATCTTCACGTAGGCCAGGAGCTCCGCCGCCGAGGCGGCGAGGGGCTCGGCGCTGCGCTCGGTCTTGGCGAGCAGGAGGCCGCCCTGGAGCACGGCGACGCAGAAGAGGGCGAGGCGGACGGGCTGCGCGTCCTGGCGCAGCAGGCCTTTGAGCTTCATCTGCTCGAAGCCCCGGGCGAGGGCGTCCTCCCAGCTCGCAAAGACGGCTTGTAGGTCGTCACGTAGGTGGTCGCTCTGGGCCGAGAGCTCGGCGGCGAGGTTGCCGATCGGGCAGCCGCCGTCGAAGTGGCCCGCGCGATAGGCCTCGAGCAGGCGCGAAATCCAGGCTTCGAAGGCACCGACCTGCCCGAAGTCGTCGGGCTCGAGGGCGAGCGCCTGGAGGCCCGGGCTGTTGACCACGTGGAAGGCGATCAGCTCCTTCACCAGCGCTTCTTTGCTGGCAAAGTAGTGGTAGAACTGGCTCTTGCCGGTCCCGGACGCCTTGAGGACGTCGTCGACGCTCGTGCCGTTCACGCCGTTCTTGTAGGTGAGCCCAGCGGCGGCGTCCAAGATGCGACGGCGCGTCGCGGCTCCTCGCGATGTGGTGTTCATACGAAGATTCTAGCAAAAGATCTTGCCGAATCAAAATGAGCAAGGGATTTTGGCCGGGAAGGGGCGCGCCGAACGAGGGTTGGTGGCGCGATTTGCTTGGGGTCCGGATCGTCGGACCGCCCGAGGCCAGACGGATCACATCGAGGTGTTCGGATCGTCTTTTTGAAGGGCGCTGGTGACGAGGTCGATGAGCTGCGCCGACACCGAGACGATGTGACGGGCTTCGCAACCTTCATCTTGAAGTTGGCGGTAAATAGCGCTGGCGAGCACTCTTACCGACTTGTCGCTGACGACGAACGACTTGGCGTTCGAGGCCACCTGGTTCTTACTGTTACTCGACTGTAGACCGTGTTTCATTGGCTGACGTACCCCCTGCCTAGCGGTTCACTCCACGTCTCATCTATTCAATAATGGTGCCAGTGACTCACACTCTCTTTCAATGGAACCGCAATTGTCAAACCCACAAGGGATTTTTTGAAAGAAATTGATGCAGGAAATGCGGCCGTTTGTGACGTAAAGTACACAGCTTCCAGGCCACACCGTGTCAATCGCGTCGAGGGCAAATTGCCTGTTAAACAGCTTTATAATCAGCAAGTTATGCCGTCACAGGGCAACCTGTTGAATCTGTTCTCGCTTCTTCTGCACGTCGTCCCGAAGAACCTTTTGAGCTTCGGGGTCGGCGCGCTCGTGCGCCTGCGAGTGCCGGGCGCCGCGGGCCGTTCGCTGGTCGGCAAGTTCGCCAGCGCGTTCAATATCAACATGGGCGAGGCCGAGCATCCGGTCGGCGCGTATGCGACGATCGAAGACCTTTTCACGCGGAAACTGAAGCCCGGCGCCCGAACCCCGGTCCCGCCGGTCGGCTCGCCCGCGGACGGAATGCTCGCCCGCTCGGCCGCCTGCGAGAACGGGACGGCGCTTCAGTGCAAGGGCTTCACGTACTCCTTGAAAGAGCTGGTCTTCGGACCGACCGAGGACCCGGAGCGGGAAAAGCTCGACCTGGCGTGGCAGCAGACCGTCTACCTGGCTCCCCACAACTACCACCGTGTTCACGCGCCCTTCAGCGGCAAAGTCACGGCGATCCGGTATCTGCCGGGCGAGCTGTGGCCGGTCAACGTGCCTTTTGTGCTGCGGATTCCGCGGCTGTTCGCGCGCAACGAGCGCCTCGTCTTCGACTTCGAGCCGGATTTCGGCGGCCGCGCCTTCGTCGTCATGGTCGGCGCGCTCAACGTCGGCCGCATGGTGACCCCGCTGCTGCCCGGCTTCGTGTCCAATGCCATATCGCGGCAATGGGGCGGCGCGCGCGCCGTCGTGCAACGCTTTTCTCCGGGCACGAGCGTCGGGATCGGCGACGAGCTCGGCACCTTCATGCTCGGGTCGACCGTCGTGATCGCTTACGACCGGACGGCCCTCGCGCGGATTAAGCTCGTGCCCAACGAGGAAAACCGCCCTATACTCATGGGACAGCCGCTAACCGTGCAAGAGACGACCCCATGATCGAGCAGAACGCCCGCCAGACCAAAGTCGTGAAGTCCTTCGAAGGCAATGCGTTGACCGCGGTCGAAGCCGCCGCCGTGGTGAAGGAGGAGGTGGACGTCATCCGCCTCGTCTACAAACCGCAGGCCGTCGGCGCGATCAAGGAGTTCATGACCGGTCTCGCCAAGCGCGACGCCACCGGCGCATTGCCCGTGATGCTCGACATCTCGAGCTGGATGCAGGGGATCGTGCACGGCCTCAAGGCGCCGCGCGAGGTCGCGTTCGGCGAGAAACTCGAGTTCTCGCCGCCTAACGGGCCCGCGTCGATGTTCATCGCCTGCGACGCCTGGGATAAGCTCTGGGCGCCGCACGCCAAGGTGTTTTTCGGCTCCGGCCAGGTCGCGCTGAAGGTCTCCCGCCACTCGGCAGATAGGGTCGAGCTCGAAGTGACCCAGGGCGGGACGATCTTTCCCGAGGCCGAGGTCTTCATCCCCGACACGCGCAAGGACCCCGAGCGCCCGACGGCCACCGTGAGCGAGCTCAAGGCCCTCATCGACGCGGGCATCGATTACCTCGTCGTCCCCGGCCAATGGACCTCGGCGAAGCTCGCGCAATTCAAAAAACAGCTGGCGGACGCCTACGGCGATGCCGCCCCGTGGATCATCGTGAAGGTCGACTCGCCCAGCGTGGTGGAGCGGCTCGAAGAGGTGATGGACGGGGTCGAAGGCGTGCTGATTTCGCGCCGCGAGCTGGCGCTCTCGACCAATCCGGCGACCGTGCCGATGATCACCAAAGAGATCATTCAGCTCTGTAATAGCCGCGCGAAGCTGGTCGTGACGGCCAGCGAGATGCTGGCGTCGATGCGCCGCAACTCGTCGCCGACGCGCGCCGAGGTTTCCGACATCGCGAACGCCGTGCTCGACGGCACCGACGCGGTCGTGTTGTCGGAGGAGGTCGCGAACGGCAAGTACGGGCACGCCGCCGTTCTGGTGACGCACCGCATCATCCTCGACATCGAGGAGTCGCGGAAGGTGAAGCCGAACTGGATCAAGACGGTCCCGGCGGTCACCACCGAGATGGACGCCATCGCGTTTCATGCCTACAAAACGGCCGAACGCCTCAAGGCCAAGGCTATCGTCTGCGTGACCAAGGCCGGCAATACCGCGATCAAGCTCGCGAGCTTCCGGGCGCCGATCCCGATTATCGCCGTCACGTTCACGCCGACCGTCATGCGGCGGCTCTCGATGGTCCGGGGCGTCGAGGCGCTGATGTTCGACATCGACCCCAACCTCGACGACGTGTTGCCGCTCGTCAACGACCACCTGGTGCGCGGGAGCTGGCTCAAGCCGGGGGACCCCATCATCTTCGTGTCGATCACAATCTCGTCGGTCGGGCGGGAGTCGAGCAATCTCTTCACGGTTCAGAAACTGACCTGATCTCCGCGGCAGCATCCCCTCAGTACGGCGAGCAAGGAGGCTCAATGTATCGTTTTCAGGTTTGCCGGGTTGCGCTCGTGTTCGCCGCGCTTTCCGGGACGGCCGTCTTCGGGCAGGTCCAAGCGCCGGCTCCTGGCCAGGCCCCTTCTCAGGGCGTCAAGGCTGTGAAACGCGAGGAGCCCGGCACGCTCGGCGGCAAGTGGTATGGGACGGCCGAGGTCCGCCACCACCTCAATACGTACTATGACGAGACTGGGACGTATCAGCGGCAGGAGCCGTCTCTGCACGTGCGGCTGCAGGCGGGCGCCCAGTTTTACGATGGCGTGGTCGATGCGTATGCCACGCTCGGCGTCTACAAAATGGCGAATACTCAGCAGATTCTGCAGCGTCGGCCGGAGCTCGGGCTCGACTTTCACCTGGTGAGAAACGAGTGGTTCGACGTCCTGGAGTACAACCTGATCCAAATGCCCTACCGCCAGACGGTCGTGGACCCCGAAACCGACGAGGGCGGCGAATCAGGGACCGTCGCGATGCTCGGATTCGCGCCGGCCGCGAAGCTGCCGCTCGCCGGGTTCGGGGCGAAGTGGGAGCTCAAGACGGGGGGCGACGGCTGGACCAAGGTGTACAGCAAGCGGCAGTACACCGGGAGCTACCGCGAAAGCGACCGCGACTACGACGACGGGCACGATGGCCTGGCGCTGACGGACGGGACGGCGCAGGAGCCGATCGAGGACACGGCGATGCACTACCGGCTGGTCGCGTCGGCCGGGCTGACGGGGGCGGCGAACGCGCTGCCGGCGCTCGTGTCGGAGCTCAGCGCCAACCACTACACCAAGTTCGACCCGCATTATTCGCGCGAAGGGGTCGAGGGCGCGGTCGACTTCAAGTACGGGGCCGAACGGATCTCCTATTATCGCTGGCGCCTGCAGTATCAGGTCAGCGACCGGTGGTCCTTGACCAACGATTTTTACGAGTTTTTCCAGGGGTTCTTCGCGGCGCGGCGGGTCGGCCTCGAGGACCGGCGGTTTCGGAACGTCGCGCGCGTTTCCTGCAAGCTCTGACGACGGCGCGCCGTCCGCTCACGATAGCACTGCCATGAAATCCTTGTTTTTCGCCGGCGGACTCCTGGCCCTCGGCGCCTGCGCGACGGTCGATCGCGGCGGCGCGTCGCTGACCGACAGCATGCACCATCTGGCGCCGATCGCCGTGGACGCCGCGTTCCTC